>NZ_JBHXNW010000034.1:0-1279 GCF_042717365.1 Streptomyces sp. NPDC058534 | reverse complement strand
CCTCCGCGCCCCCCCTCTCGCGTCGCCCCTCGCGGGGGGGGGGCCCCCCCCAAAACACGCCCCCCCCGCGTGACCCCCCCCCCCCCGCCCGCGCCCCCCCCACCGCCAATCAGGTGCTCAGGTGCTCAGGTGGTGCTGAGCATGCCCTCCCGCAGACGGCCCAGCAGGCGCGAGATCAGCCGGGACACGTGCATCTGCGAGACGCCGAGCCGTTCGCCGATGTCCTTCTGGGTGAGCTCCTCGACGAACCGCCAGTGGATGATCTGCCGGTCGCGCTCGTCCAGCTCGGCGATCATCGGGGCGAGGGCGTGGAAGTCGTCCACGAGGGCCAGTGCGGCGTCGTCGGTGCCGATGAAGTCCGCGAGCGCCGACTCGCCGTCCTCGCTGCCGTTGATGGCGGCGTCCAGGGAGGCGGAGTTGTAGCCGTTGGCCGCCAGGCGGGCCTCGACGACCTCGTCCTCCGGCAGGCTCATCAGCTCGGACAGTTCCTGGGTGGTGGGGTTGCGGCCCAGACGGCTGCGCAGCTCCTCGGTGGCCCGCGCCAGCTGGACGCGCGCCTCCTGGAGGCGCCGCGGGACGTGCACGGCCCACGAGGTGTCCCGGAAGAAGCGCTTGATCTCCCCGACGATGTACGGCACGGCGAACGAGGTGAACTCGACCTCACGGGTGAGTTCGAACCGGTCGATGGCCTTGATCAGGCCGATCATGCCGACCTGGACGATGTCCTCCATCTCCTCCGGGCCGCGGCTGCGGAACCGGCCGGCCGCGAAGCGGACGAGGGACATGTTCATCTCGATCAGGGTGTTGCGCGCGTACTGGTATTCGGGCGTGCCCTCCTCCAGCACCGTCAGCTGCTCGAAGAAGAGCTTCGACAACTCCCGCGCGTCCTTGGGTGCCACCTTGGACGGGTCCGCGATCTCCGGCATGTCCGTCGTGGTGTGCATGGTCGCCTGTGCGGTCGTCGTCGCCATGATGTGCCCTCCCAGTCGATCGGCCCCCGTCGTCGTCACCTTGTCGGCCGACGAAGGACCGCCTACCCCGGGTCAGGCCCCGCACACCTGCCGACTTCCCGCCCGTGCCGGACGAGGGCTCCGACGTCGCGTCAGATGCGCAGGCGGGCCCACGTCGAGGGCGGCTGGGCGGCTAGGGCCTGTCTGACAATTCCCGTCTGCCTCGCGACGCCATGCACGCACTCTCGCCGCACCGGGCGCAGAGCCAAGTACACCCAGTACGAGGCTCTACGCCCGGCACGCCGAGAGCACGCACCTGACGCCGCGAG
>NZ_JBHXNW010000033.1:70293-87651 GCF_042717365.1 Streptomyces sp. NPDC058534 | reverse complement strand
AACCAGCCCTCCCCCACCCCCCCCGACCCCCCCGACGCCTAATACACCGACGGGGCCGACGACGACACCCAGTACGCCGACGCCCGCATCATCTTCGTCGACACCGAGGCGTCCAACTGGACCCACGACCCGGTCCGCGGCCAGTACTACTGGCATCGCTTCTTCTCCCACCAGCCGGACCTCAACTACGAGAACCCGGCCGTGCAGGAGGAGATGCTGGGCGCGCTGAAGTTCTGGCTGGACCTGGGCGTCGACGGCTACCGCCTCGACGCCGTGCCCTATCTGTACGCCGAAGAGGGCACCAACTGCGAGAACCTGCCCGCCTCGCACGCCTTCCTCAAGCGCTTCCGCCGCGAGATCGACGCGCAGTACCCGGACACCGTGCTGCTGGCCGAGGCCAACCAGTGGCCGGAGGACGTGGTCGACTACTTCGGCGACTACAGCGCGGGCGGCGACGAGTGCCACATGGCCTTCCACTTCCCGGTCATGCCGCGCATCTTCATGGCCGTACGCCGCGAGTCCCGCTACCCGGTCTCCGAGATCCTCGCCAAGACCCCGGCCATCCCGTCCGGCTGCCAGTGGGGCATCTTCCTGCGCAACCACGACGAGCTGACCCTGGAAATGGTCACCGACGAAGAGCGCGACTACATGTACGCGGAGTACGCCAAGGACCCGCGGATGCGCGCCAACATCGGCATCCGGCGCCGGCTCGCCACCCTGCTGGACAACGACCGCGACCAGATCGAGCTGTTCACCGCGCTGCTGCTCGCCCTGCCCGGCTCGCCCATCCTCTACTACGGCGACGAGATCGGCATGGGCGACAACATCTGGCTCGGCGACCGCGACGCCGTGCGCACCCCCATGCAGTGGACGCCGGACCGCAACGCGGGCTTCTCGACCTGCGACCCCGGGCGTCTCTACCTGCCGACGATCATGGACCCGGTCTACGGCTTCCAGGTGACGAACGTCGAGGCGTCCATGGCCTCGCCCTCGTCGCTGCTGCACTGGACCCGCCGCATGATCGAGATCCGCAAGCAGAACCCCGCCTTCGGCCTGGGCACCTACACGGAACTGCCGTCCTCCAACCCGGCCGTCCTGGCCTTCCTGCGGGAGTACGAGGACGACCTGGTGCTGTGCGTGAACAACTTCGCGCGGTTCGCCCAGCCCACCGAACTGGACCTGCGCGAGTTCGCCGGACGCCACCCGGTCGAGCTGTTCGGCGAAGTCCGCTTCCCCGCCATCGGCGAGCTGCCGTACCTGCTGACCCTCGGGGGCCACGGCTTCTACTGGTTTCGGCTCACCCGAGTCGCATCCCGCATCGGCCGCCGCGCTTGAGCCTGGGCCGAGGAAAGGACGCGTCACCATGCCGAAGACCGCACCCCTGCGCCCGAGACGCAGGCAGCTCGCCGAGCCCATGGCGTCGCTCGGCGAGCTGCTGCGGGAGTGGCTGCCGCGTCAGCGCTGGTTCGCCGGCAAGGACCGGCCCGTCGCCGAGCTGGGTCTGCTGTCGATGACCGAGCTGTTCCCGGGCTGTCTGCACCTTCTGATGCACACCGGGCAGGGCTCCGTGCCCGCCCCGGGCGGCGTTCCCTCGGCCGGGGACTGCTACCAGCTGCTGCTCGGCGTGCGCGAGCAGCCCTCGCCGCGCCTGGGCCGGGCGATCATCGGTCAGGTGCAGGACGGCCCGCTGGCCGGGCGGACGGTCTACGACGCGCTGCACGACCCCCGCACCGCACAGCTCCTCCTGGAACGGCTGCGGCACCCCGGCAAGGCGGGACCGCTGCGCTTCGAGTCCGACCCGGCGCGGCCGGTGCCCGGCGGACTCGCGCCGCGCCTCCTGGACGCCGAGCAGTCCAACTCCTCGCTGATCTACGGCGACGAGTTCATCCTCAAGCTCTTCCGGCGTGTCCAGCCCGGCGTCAACCCCGACCTGGAGGTGCCGGACGCGCTGGCCCGCCAGGGCTGCGGGCGGGTCCCGGCGCCGGTGGCGTGGATGCGCACGACCGATCCCTACGAGGCGACGCTCGGCGTGCTCCAGCCGTTCCTGCACGACGCCTCCGACGGCTGGACCCTCTCCCTGAACGCGCTCGCCGCCGGGGACGACTTCACCGTGCAGGCCCACGAGCTGGGACAGGCGATGGGGGACGTGCACCTCGCGCTGGCCTCCGCCTTCCCGGCCGGGGCCCCCGGGGAGAACGGCCCCACCGCGGCGGCGATGACCGAGCGGCTGACGGCCGCCGCGCACTGCGTACCGGCGCTCCAGCCCTTCGTCCCGGGACTGCGGGCCGCCTTCGCCGCGCTGTCCACCTGCGACTCCGGACCGCCCGCCCAGCGCATCCACGGCGACCTGCACCTGGGGCAGGTGCTGCGGGCGGGCCGGGACTGGTTCGTCATCGACTTCGAGGGCGAACCGTCCCGCCCGCTGGCCGAACGGCGCAGCGCCCACTCCCCCGTCCGGGACATCGCGGGCATGCTGCGCTCCTTCGACTACGCCGCCCGGCAACGGCGCCCCTGGCGCCCCGAGTGGGCGCGCCGCTGCCGGGAGGCGTTCTGCGCGGGCTACGCCGCCCGCGCGGGTTGGGACCCCCGTAAGAAGCACGGCCTGCTGCGCGCCTACGAGACGGACCGGGCCGTGTATGAGGTGCTGTACGAGGCCCGGCACCGCCCCGACTGGCTTCCCGTACCCATGGCGGCGATCGAACGACTCGCCGTGAGAGGAGACTGACCCGTGGCCCTCCGCGACACCTCACTCCCCGAGCCGTCCGCTCCCGTCCCGTCCACACCCGGCGCGTCCGGTACCGCGCTGCCCCTGGATCCCGCCGACCGGGGGCGCCTGCTGGCGGGCGCCCACCACGATCCGCACGCCCTGCTCGGCGCCCACCCGGTCCCCGGCGGGGTGGCCTTCCGGGCGTTGCGGCCCTTCGCCCGCGGGGTGAGCGTGGTCGTGGACGGCGAGCGCCATGCTCTCGTGTCCGAGGAGGACGGCCTCTTCTCGGGTGTCCTGCCGCTGGCCTCGATCCCGGCGTACACCCTCGTCGTGGCCTACGAGGGGGCTGAGCACGAGGTCCACGACCCGTACCGCTTCCTGCCCGCCCTCGGGGAGCTGGACCTGCACCTGATCGCCGAGGGCCGGCACGAGGAGCTGTGGCGGGCGCTCGGCGCGGAGCCGATGAGCCACGAGGGCGTCACCGGCACCCGGTTCACGGTGTGGGCGCCCAACGCCCAGGGCGTGCGGGTCGCCACCGACTTCACCCACTGGGACGGCACCGCGTTCCCGATGCGCTCGCTGGGCTCGTCCGGGGTGTGGGAGCTGTTCCTGCCGGGCGTCGGCGAGGGCACCCGGTACAAGTTCGAGATCCACTCGCGGTACGGCCACCGGTTCCTCAAGGCCGACCCGATGGCCCGCGCGGCCGAGGAGCCGCCGAACACCGCGTCCGTGGTGACCGCCTCGCGGTACGAGTGGGGCGACGCGGAGTGGATGCGCACCCGGGCCGCCACGCCGGTGCACGAGGCGCCCTTCTCCGTGTACGAGGTGCACCTCGCGTCCTGGCGGCCGGGGCTCACCTACCGCGAGCTGGCCGAGGAGCTGCCGGCGTACGTCAAGGACCTGGGCTTCACCCACGTGGAGCTGATGCCGGTCGCCGAGCACCCCTACGGCCCGTCGTGGGGCTACCAGGTCACCGGCTTCTACGCGCCGACCGCGCGCCTCGGCTCACCGGACGACTTCCGTTTCCTGGTCGACGCCCTGCACCGGGCCGGCCTCGGCGTGATCATGGACTGGGTGCCGGCCCACTTCCCGAAGGACGACTGGGCGCTGGGCCGCTTCGACGGGGACCCGCTGTACGAGCCCGGGGACTCCCGGCGCGCGGAGCACCCGGACTGGGGGACGTACACCTTCGACTTCGCCCGGACCGAGGTGCGCAACTTCCTCGTGGCGAACGCGGTGTACTGGTGCGAGGAGTTCCACATCGACGGGCTGCGCGTGGACGCGGTCGCCTCGATGCTCTACCTGGACTACTCGCGCGACTCGGGACAGTGGGAGCCCAACCAGTACGGCGGCCGCGAGGACCTGGCGGCCATGGCGTTCCTCCAGGAGATGAACGCGACCGTCTACCGGCGCTGCCCCGGCGTGGTCACCATCGCCGAGGAGTCGACCGCGTGGGGCGGGGTGACCCGGCCCACCGACACGGGCGGGCTGGGCTTCGGCCTGAAGTGGAACATGGGCTGGATGCACGACTCGCTGGAGTACGCCGCGCACGAGCCGGTGCACCGCAAGTACCACCACCACGAGATGACGTTCTCGATGGTGTACGCGTACAGCGAGAACTACGTCCTGCCGATCTCCCACGACGAGGTCGTGCACGGCAAGCAGGCGCTGGTGTCGAAGATGCCCGGCGACTGGTGGCAGCGACGGGCGAACGTACGCGCCTACCTCGGCTTCATGTGGGCCCACCCCGGCAAGCAACTGCTGTTCATGGGGCAGGAGTTCGCGCAGGGCGCCGAGTGGTCTCATAAGCAGGGGCCGGAGTGGTGGCTGCTGGACGAGGGGTACCACTCGGCGGACGACCACCGCGGGATCCAGGACCTGGTCCGCGAACTCAACACCCGCTACGCGCGCACCCCGGCGCTGTGGCAGCGCGACACCGACCCGGCCGGTTTCCGGTGGGTCGCCGTGGACGCGGCCGAGGACAACGTCTTCGCGTTCCTGCGGTTCGACGCGGACGGTGTCCCGCTGCTGGCGGTGTCGAACTTCTCCCCCGTCGTCCGGCACGAGTACCACCTGGCCGTCCCCGACGAGGTCGCCGCCTGGCAGGAGGTGCTCAACACCGACGCCGGGGAGTACGGCGGCAGCGGCGTGACCAGCCCCGACCCGGTCAAGCCGGAGGACGGCGGCATCCGGATCACGCTGCCTCCGCTGGCCACGGTGTGGCTGATGCCGTTCGCCCTGTGAGACGACCAGGTGTCCGGCCGTCTGCCCGGGGCAGTCGGTTGGTCCTGAGAGCCCACAGAGAGGCGGCACCACGTGCGCACCGTCGGAGTGGAGGAGGAACTCCTCCTGGTCGACCCCGTGACCGGCGAGCCACGGGCGCTGTCCGCCGCCGTGCTGGCCAGGGCGTCGCTCGACGACGCCGAGCAGGACGTCTTCGAGAAGGAGCTGCACGAGCAGATGCTCGAGTTCGCCACGCACCCGCAGGCGGACATGGGGCGGCTGCACGCGGAGATCACCCGCTGCCGTGAGAAGGCCGGCCGGCATGCCGGGGGGATCGGGTGTGCCGTCGCCGCGCTCGCCACGTCACCGCTGCCGGTCACCCCGTCCATCGGCGTGAACCGCCGCTACGAGTGGATGGCCGGCCAGTACGGCGTCGTCGTCCAGGAGCAGCTCGTCCTCGGCTGCCACGTGCACGTCTCGGTCGCATCCGACGAGGAGGGCGTCGCGGTCATCGACCGGGTGCGGCCCTGGCTGCCGCTGCTCACCGCGCTGAGCGCGAACTCCCCGTACTGGCAGGGTGAGGACTCCGCGTACAGCAGCTACCGCAGCCGGGTATGGCAGCGGTGGCCGTCGGCCGGTCCGACGGAGCTGTTCGGTTCGGCGGAGCGCTACCACCGCCGGGTGGCGGACATGCTCGCGACGGGGACGATCCTCGACGACGGGATGGTCTACTTCGACGTCCGGCTCTCCCAGCGCTATCCGACGGTCGAGTTCCGGGTGGCGGACGTCTGCCTGGACGCGGGGACCGCCGTCGTCCTCGCCGCCCTCGCCCGCGCGCTGGTCGAGACGGCCGCCCGGGAGTGGCGCGCGGGCACCGAGCCGGACGCGCACAGTGTGAGCCTGCTCCGCCTGGCGGCCTGGCGGGCGGCCCGCTCCGGGCTGACGGAGGAGCTGCTGCACCCCGCGACGATGCGGCGGATGCCCGCCGCGGCGGTCGTACGGGCGCTGCTGGCGCACGTCGAGGAGGCGCTGGCCGACCACGGCGACCTCGACAGGGTGCGCGAGGGCGTCGAGACGCTCTTGCGGCACGGCAACGGCGCCCGGGTGCAGCGCGAACTCCTGGAGCGCACGGGCAGTCTGCGGAAGGTCGTCACCGCGTGCGTGCGCCGGACCCAGGCGGCCTGAGCGGCGGGCGTCAGAGCATCAGGACCAGGGCGTAGCCCAGGAGGCCCGCCGCGATCAGCGCCACGACGACGAAGATCACGGTCAGCGGCCCCTTGGCCCAGCCCTTGAACGGATTGTGCAGTTCCTGCGGGCCCGCCTCGGGCATGCTGCTCTCGGCCGGCGGGGTCTCGCCGGGCGGCACACCGCCGCCGGGTTCGAGGCCGGTGGTGGTGCGGGGATCGGGATCGGGGTTCGTGTATCTCATGCGCTCCGGGTCCCCCGATCGGGCCGAGATCACCAGGGGGACACACTTCTGCCGTCCCGGCCCCCCGTAGCCTGCGGCTCGGCTAGATTCCGAGCACCGCCGGCCACGGTACTCGTGGGTGGTGTCACCGTCCGTACACGTCAGGAGCCAGCGTATGCGCGACCTCGCTCCCGCTCCCCGGGCCGTCCCGCCGCTGACCGGCGGGCTCGCCGACAGCCTCTTCGAGACGGCCGTCCGCACGCCGACCCTGCCGATGCTCGCGCGCCGCCGCGGCCCCGACTCCGCGGTCTGGGACGAGGTGACGGCGGTGGAGTTCCGCGACGAGGTGGTCGACCTGGCCAAGGGGCTGATCGCGAGCGGGATCTCGCCGGGCGACCGGGTGGCGATCCTGGCCCGTACCCGGTACGAGTGGACGGTCTTCAGCTACGCCCTGTGGACGGTGGGCGCCGAGGTCGTGCCGATCTATCCGACCTCCTCGCGCGACCAGGTCGAGTACATCCTGCGGGACGCCGGCTGCGTGGGCGTGGTGGTCGAGGACGAGCAGAGCGTGATGACCGTCGGCTCGGTGTGCGCGTCGCTGCCCGCCCTGCGCCACGTCTGGCAACTGGACGCGGGCGCGCCGGCCGCGCTCGTGGCGCGCGGCGAGTACCTTCCGTTCGCCACCGTCGACTCCATGCGCCGCATCGTGCTGCCGGACTCCACCGCGGTCGTCGCCTACACCTCGGGGACGTCGGGCCGGGCCATGGGCTGTGCGCTCAGCCACCGCGGGCTGGCCCGCCCGTGCGACACGCTGATCGCGGGCTGGGGCCACACGGTGGCGCCCGAGGGGGAGCAGGGCGCGGTCCTCGCCTACCTCCCCTTCTCGCACGTGTACGGGCTGATGATCCAGACCCTGTGTGTCCGGGGCGGGCTCCTGATGGCGCACGAACCCGCGATGACCGGCGAGGCGCTCTCCTCCGCCCTGCGCTCCTTCCGTCCGACGTATCTCTACGCCGTCCCGTCGGTCCTGGAGAAGATCTACAAGAATTTCCTGCGCACGGCCCAGCAGGCGGGACGCGGGGCACTTTTCGAGCGGGCCGCCGGCACGGCGCGGGACTTCGCCGGGGCGCTGGAGCGCCGGCGGCTGGGCAGGGGGCCGGGGCCCGGCTTCGACCTGCGGCTCCAGCACGCCCTGTACGAGCGGACGGTGTACCGCCGGCTGCGGACCGCGCTGGGGGGCCGGGTCCTGCGGGCGACGTCCGGCGGTTCGCCGCTCAGCCGCGAGCTGTCCCTCTTCTGGGAGGGCGTCGGGGTCTACGTCCACGACGGCTACGGTCTGACGGAGACCAGCGGCGGACTGACGATGCAGCCGCTGGGCCGGGAGAAGTCGGGCACCGTCGGGCAGCCGTTGCCCGGCATGGAGATCCGGCTGGCCGACGACGGGGAGATCCTGGTGCGCGGGCCGTCGCTGTTCCAGGGGTACGTCGGTGACGAGGCCGCCACCCGCGAGGTGATGCGCGGCGGCTGGCTGGCCACCGGCGACCTCGGGCACCTGGACGACGAGAACTATCTGGCGATCACCGGCCGCAAGAAGGACATCATCATCACCAGCGGCGGCAAGAGTGTCGCCCCGGCCGCCCTGGAGCAGCGGCTGCGGATGCACCCGTTGGTGGATCAGGCGGTGGTCGTCGGCGACAACCGGCCCTGTGTCGGTGCCCTGATCACGCTGGACCCGGAGTTCCTGACGCACTGGCGGGCGGCGCTGGCCGCGCAGGGCGACACCGCGGCGCGTGAGGCACGCGAGGAGAACGCGCTGCGGGAGGAGGTCGCGCGGGCCGTGGCGGCGGCCAACAGCGCGGTGTCGCGCTCGGAGTCCATCCGGGTCTTCCGTGTCCTGCCGGAGCCCTTCGACGTGGCGGGCGGGCTGCTCACCCCGTCGATGAAGCTGCGGCGGGACGAGATCGTGCGGACCCACGCCCTGGAGATCGACGCGATGTACGAGGCGCGCTCGCACCGCCGGCCGCGGCAGGCGCCGCCCGAGGAGCCGGCCGGCTGGGAGGAGTCGGACAGCGTGTTCCTCCGGTGAACCGCGCCCGGGGTGACAGGGCCGTCACCCCGGGTCGCACCGCAAGCGCTGCGGCATACCGACGCGACTAGCCTCGGCCGTCTCGGGAACTAACAAACGAAGGGAATGCGAAGGAAGGCCGAGGCCCGGCAGGTGCCCGGGCCGGGGAAGGCGAAATGGCAGCCGAGTCGCGTTGGGACAGGACACTGGCTTCCGAGGAGATCACGAACCGCACGGCGAGCTTCACCGGGGAACTGCACAATGTGACCGGTGCTCGGCTGGTGGCGGAGGAGTTCCTCTACGACCTCGCCCGTGCGGCGCCTCCTGCGGCGCCCGAGCACTGGGACGACATCCTCCTCGTCGTCACCGAACTGGCGGCGAACGCCGTGCAGTACGCCCCCGGGCCGTTCCAGCTTCGGCTGCGCCGTACCTTCGACGGCGTGCACGTGGTCATGCACGACACCAGCGCGACCGAGCCCGCGCCGCGCCCCTTCCATCCGAGCAGCGGCGGCGGCGGCATCGGCTGGCATCTGATCCACACCCTGTCCGACCAGGTGAGCGTCGTCACCGGTGAGCGGGGCAAGGACATCCACGTCTTCCTGCCCTGGTGACCTCGCGGGTCAGGTGCTCGCGTCGCGCAGTGGCACCAGCACGCTGATCGTCTTGCCGCCGCCCTCCCGCAGGCCCACGGCGATGTCCCGGGCCAGCCGGGCGACCAGCGGCCAGCCGTAGCCGCCCCCGGGGTGCGTGGTGGGGAAGGCGTACACGGCCCTGGGCACCACCGCGCTGTGGTCGTGGACGGCGATCCACAGCCCCTCGGGCGTGGGCCGCACCTCGAAGCCGGCCAGTCCGTCGCCGTGCCGGATCGCGTTGGTGACCAGCTCCGAGACCACGAGCAGCAGGTCGACGACGTCCTCGTCACGGACCGCGCGGCCGGGGCCGCCCCATGCGGCGCGCGCCACCGACTCGGCGTACGCGCGTGCCGCCGCCGCGCTGCCCACCACGGCCGGCGCCGGCGCCCCCGAAGGCGCGACGCCGGAAGCGGCCGTGGTGATCCCTTCGCTTGGTTCCATGTCGTGGGTCCCCGTTTTCGGCGTGTTCCGCGTGCTGTCTTCCGTCGCCCGGTCAGGTCGCGGTGGTCTCCCGCGGCGGCAGCCGGTGATAATAGTCGCCGACGGACGCCAGGTAGTCGCGGTCCATCGTCTCGCTGTCGGTCCGGAACCGCGGCGCGGCCTTCACCTCGGCCCTGGTGCAGGTCAGCGTGACCGTGCGGGACTCGGGGTCGATGCCGCGGACCACGCCGACCGGCACCAGCACGCTCCGGCCGAACACCCAGACTCCGGTGTCGACGACCAGGTGCCGCATGCCGAAGTGCTCGGCCTGCCGGTCCACGTGCCCGATGGTTCCGTCGTCGGCGACGACGGTGCACTCCGTCAGGTCCTGTCCCTCCACGTGACCGCTGTCCGCCGCGTACGACCAGACGCTCTCCATCGGCACGCTGTCCCTTCCCTCCCGTGTCGGTGACTTCTGCGGAGCCGGGCGGGTCGCCACCGGCCGGACCGGCTCCACAGCAGCAGATACCCGGCCGGGGCGACGGCATTCGGGTCTGCGGGCCAATCGGGGGTGCGAAACCGCGCCGGGTACCCGTCAGCCGGCCGTCCACACACGGCACGATGGTTTGCCGGAACGGTCCGAGCGGGGCGGCGCCCCGCTTTGTCAGCACCTCGTGCCTGGGTTAATCTCGGGCGTATTTTTCTCATCGTGTAAATCCGTGAACAGCGGAAATGCCGCGCGACAGCCCGGACCACCCAATCGGTCCGGAGGGGGTTCCGAGTCCTCGCTGCGAGGGCTCTTGGGGAGCGGAACGAGGGTGCGCATGACCAAGGACAGCGCCGGGGCCGTCGACGCGGTTCCGGCCGATCAGGAGTTGCGCCGCCTCCTGGCGGGCCTGACGGCCGTGCGGGACGGTGACTTCGGCACCCGTCTGCCGGACGACGCGGACGGCCTGATGGGCGACATCGCCAAGGTCTTCAACGGCATGGTCGACCAGTTGTCCGTGTTCACCTCCGAGGTGACCCGGGTGTCCCGCGAGGTCGGCACCGAGGGGACCCTCGGCGGACAGGCGAAGGTGCCGGGGGTCTCGGGCACCTGGGCCGACCTGACGGACTCGGTCAACGCCATGGCGGGCAACCTCACCACACAGGTCCGTGACATCGCCCAGGTGGCCACCGCGGTGGCCAAGGGCGACCTCTCCCAGAAGATCGACGTCGACGCGCGCGGCGAGATCCTCGAACTCAAGAACACCATCAACACGATGGTCGACCAGCTCTCCGCCTTCGCCGACGAGGTCACCCGCGTCGCCCGCGAGGTCGGCACCGACGGACGCCTCGGCGGCCAGGCCGACGTCCAGGGCGTCAAGGGCACCTGGCGCGACCTCACCGACTCGGTGAACTTCATGGCGGGCAACCTGACCAACCAGGTCCGCAACGTCGCCCAGGTGGCCACCGCCGTGGCCAAGGGCGACCTCTCGCAGAAGATCACCGTGGACGCCCGCGGCGAGATCCTGGAGCTGAAGAACACCATCAACACGATGGTCGACCAGCTCTCCGCCTTCGCCGACGAGGTCACCCGCGTCGCCCGCGAGGTCGGCACCGACGGACGCCTCGGCGGCCAGGCCGACGTCCAGGGCGTCAAGGGCACCTGGCGCGACCTCACCGACTCGGTGAACTTCATGGCGGGCAACCTGACCAACCAGGTCCGCAACGTCGCCCAGGTGGCCACCGCCGTGGCCAAGGGCGACCTCTCGCAGAAGATCACCGTGGACGCCCGCGGCGAGATCCTGGAGCTGAAGAACACCATCAACACGATGGTCGACCAGCTCTCCGCCTTCGCCGACGAGGTCACCCGCGTCGCCCGCGAGGTCGGCACGGCCGGGAACCTGGGCGGACAGGCCCGGGTGCGCGGCGTGTCGGGCACCTGGAAGGACCTCACCGACAACGTCAACGTGATGGCTTCGAACCTGACCGGTCAGGTCCGCTCCATCGCACAGGTCGCCACCGCCGTGGCCCGGGGCGACCTGTCGCAGCGGATCACCGTCGACGCCAAGGGCGAGGTCGCCGCGCTGGCCGACGTCATCAACACGATGGTCGACACCCTGTCGGCCTTCGCCGGCGAGGTCACCCGCGTCGCCCGCGAGGTCGGCACCGACGGACGCCTCGGCGGCCAGGCCAACGTGCCGAACGTCGCCGGCACCTGGAAGGACCTCACCGACAACGTCAACTCGATGGCCAACAACCTCACCGGCCAGGTGCGCAACATCGCGCTGGTGACGACCGCGGTGGCCCGGGGCGACCTGTCGAAGAAGATCGACGTCGACGCGCGCGGCGAGATCCTCGAACTGAAGACGACGATCAACACGATGGTCGACCAGCTGTCCGCGTTCGCCGACGAGGTCACCCGCGTCGCCCGCGAGGTCGGCACCGAGGGCCGGCTCGGCGGCCAGGCCGAGGTGGAGGGCGTCTCCGGCACCTGGAAGCGCCTCACGGAGAACGTCAACGAGCTGGCGGGCAACCTCACCCGCCAGGTCCGGTCCATCGCCCAGGTCACCTCCGCCGTCGCCGAGGGCGATCTGACCCGCTCCATCAACGTGGAGGCGTCCGGCGAGGTCGCCGAGCTCAAGGACAACATCAACTCCATGGTGGAGTCCCTGCGCGAGACCACCCGGGCCAACCAGGAGCAGGACTGGCTCAAGACCAACCTCGCCCGCATCTCCGGCCTGATGCAGGGTCACCGGGACCTGCCGGTGGTCGCCGAGCTGATCATGGACGAGCTGGTGCCTCTGGTGTCGGCGCAGTACGGCGCGTTCTACCTGGCCGAGGACGGGGACCAGGGTCCCGAGCTGCGGCTGGTCGGCTCCTACGGCTACCCGGAGACCACGGCCAGACCCACCCGCATCGCCTTCGGCCGCACCCTGGTCGGCCAGGCGGCGCGCGGCCGGCGCACCATCCGTGTGGACGACCTGCCGGCCGGCTACCTGACCGTGTCCTCGGGGCTCGGCGAGATCGTGCCGACGGCTCTGGTGCTGCTGCCCATCGTGGTCGAGGGGCAGGTCCTCGGCGTCATCGAACTCGCCTCGGTCGCTCCGTTCACGCAGATCAACCAGGACTTCCTGGAACTGCTGATGGAGACCATCGGCGTGAACGTCAACACGATCGTGGCCAACGCCCGTACCGATGAACTCCTGGCCGAGTCGCAGCGCCTGACCGCCGAACTCCAGGCCCGCTCGGCGGAGCTCCAGGTGCAGCAGGAAGAACTCCAGCACTCCAACGCCGAGCTGGGGGACAAGGCGTCCCTGCTGGCCACGCAGAACCGGGACATCGAGGCGAAGAACCTCCAGATCGAGCAGGCCCGGCAGGAGCTGGAGGCACGCGCCCAGCAGCTGTCGCTGGCCTCGAAGTACAAGTCTGAGTTCCTGGCCAACATGAGCCACGAACTGCGCACCCCGCTCAACAGCCTGCTGATCCTCGCCCAGTTGCTCGCCCAGAACCCCTCGCGCAACCTCACCCCCAAGCAGGTCGAGTACGCGGGCATCATCCACTCCGCGGGCTCGGACCTGCTCCAGTTGATCAACGACATCCTGGACCTGTCGAAGGTCGAGGCGGGGAAGATGGACGTCTCCCCGGAGCGGGTGACGCTGCGGCAGCTCATCGAGTACGTCGAGGCCACCTTCCGGCCCATGACGACGCAGAAGGGTCTGGAGTTCACGGTGGCGACGGCGGCCGGGGCGCCGGCGGACCTGCTGACCGACGACTCCCGTCTGCGTCAGGTGCTGCGCAACCTGCTGTCCAACGCGGTGAAGTTCACCGAGCGGGGCGGCGTGGAGCTGGCCGTCGAACCGGCACCGGACGACGAGGTGCCCGCGGGTGTGGTCCGGGGCGGTGCCGTGGTGGCCTTCCGGGTGAAGGACACGGGCATCGGCATCCCCGAGCAGAACCTGGAGTCGATCTTCGGAGCGTTCCAGCAGGCGGACGGCACGACGAGCCGCAAGTACGGCGGCACCGGGCTCGGCCTGTCCATCACCCGGGAGATCGCCCAGCTGCTCGGCGGCGCCGTCACCGTGGACAGCACGCCCGACCGGGGCAGCGCCTTCACGCTGTTCCTGCCCGTGACCCGGCCCGACTTCGAGGAGCTGCTGGTACGGGGCCCGGAGCAGGCGGCGGCCGAGTCGTCCGCCGACGTGCTCGACCGGCCGGCACCGGTGCCCGAGCTGACGAGCGGCGGTCACCGGCGGCGTCCGCGGCGGCTGCTGGTCGTGGAGGAGCGCCCGCGCGGTCTGCTCACCCTCGTCGCGGAGAGCGTGATCGCCGACCTGACGCACGGGCGGGACGAGGCGGGCGACCGGCCCCCGCTCGACGTGATCACGGCCGTGGGGGCGCAGGAGGCGGCCGGCGCGCTGGCGGCCGAGCCGTGCCACTGCGTCGTCCTGGACCTGGGCATGCCGGACGAGGAGGCGTCCCGCTTCCTGCACGCGCTGCGGGGCGACTCCGCGCTGGCGAGCGTGCCCGTGCTGGTGCACAGCGGTCACCGCGCGGACGCGGCCCTGGAGGACGACCTGCGTTCCGGCGCGGCGGGCGGGGCGCTGGAGTTCCTGTCCAGCCTCGACGAGCTGCGCGAGCGCATCGCCCTGCACCTGGCCGCCGAGGAGCCCGGGGACGTACTGACCCTGGTCCGGCCGGAGGAGCCCCGGCGCGCGAGTGCGCGCATCGGCGAGGACTCCCCCACCGGGCGCACCGTCCTCGTCGTCGACGACGACGCGCGCAACCTGTTCGCGCTCAGCGGGATCCTGGAGCTGCACGGCTTCCGGGTCCTGCACGCGGAGGACGGCCGCCGGGGCATCGAGGCGCTGACGCACCACCCGGAGATCGCGCTGGTCCTGATGGACGTGATGATGCCGGAGATGGACGGCTACACGGCGACGGCCGAGATCCGCCGGATGCCCGCGTACACCGAGCTGCCGATCATCGCGGTCACCGCCAAGGCGATGCCCGGCGACCGGGAGAAGAGCCTCGCCTCGGGCGCCAGCGACTACGTCACCAAGCCCGTCGACACCCAGGACCTCATCGCCTGCGTCCGACGGTGGCTGCCCGCATGAGGACACCGGCCCCCGTCCCCTACCAGGGTGGGCCGGACGGAGCGCGGCGCGGCCCGTCGCGCTCCGTGGCCCTCGCCAGCCGAGGAGCGTCCCTGTCGTGAGCAAGTCCGAGCAGTCCCGCGAACCGGCCGCCGCCGCACCGCGGGAGGCGTCCGCCGCACCGCCCCCGGCACCCGGGCCGCCGCAGTCCTGCGCGCTCGACGGGCCGGCCGTCGGCATGCGCACCATGACGCCGCTGTCGCCCGTGGGCCGGCTGGCGGCCACCGTCGACCGGCTCAGCAGCGAGGTACGGGCCGCCCAGGCGGAGGCCGAGGGCCGGGCCCTGATCGAGCTGGCCAAGGGCATCCTGGTCGCGCGGCTCGGCTGCGGGCCGGCCCAGGCCGCCCGGCAGCTCGCCGAACTGGCCGAGCAGTCCCGGGCGACGCCGCTGGAGTTCGCGGTCGACGTCATCAACCAGGCGGCACGGGACCGGATGTCGGAGGTGACGGGCGCCTTCCTCGCGGCGACCGCGGCCGTGCGCTCCGATTCCGACCACGACCTCGGGGCCGGCGCGAACGGCGGGACCGGCGGGACCGGCGGGACCGGCGGGGACACAGTGGGAGCCCGGCAGCCCGGGGAGACGGGCGCCGACTCGGCCGCCGTACGCCTGCGGGCCGCCGAGAGCGGCGCGCTGGCCGCGGGCGACACCCAGGCCGTCGCCGACGCCCTGCTGGAGCAGGCGCTGCGCCCGCTCGGCGCGGTCGCGGTGGCCATCTGGGCGGCCGGGTACGACGGCTCGCTCACCCTGGCCGGCAGCGCGGGGTTCTCCCCGGCCGAGGCCACCCGCTGGCGCTACGTGCCGCCGGACGTGGTGACGGTCGCCCGGTCCGGACTGACCGAGCGGGCGGGGCAGTGGATCACGTCCCTGGCGGAGACGGGGCTGCCCAGCGTGGGCCGGCACCAGTATTCGGACGGCGGCAGGGTCGCCGTGCCCGCCGGTACCGGAGGGCGCCTGCACGGTGTGCTGGAGATCGCCTGGCCGGCGCCGCTGGTGCCGCAGCCGCCCCCGGTGGTGCGCCAGGTGGAGGCCCTGGCGGAGTTGTGCGCGCACACCCTGGAGTCGTACACGCCGCCGAACGGTACCGGGCAGCAGCCGCGGGTCATGCCGGACGCGGTGGAGCTGATGGACCTGGCCGACGGACTGTACGACCCCGCCTTGGTGCTGGTGCCGTATCTGGACGCCGACGGCCACCTGGCGGACTTCCGCATCCAGCACGTGAACGAGAGCTTCATGGACCCCGCCGGACGGCCGCGAGCCGTCGTGGGCGGCGCCCTGCTGCTGGAGGCGTACCCGATGGCCGCCGGGGACAGCGAGCTGTTCCGGCACGTGGAGCGGGTGTACGCGACGGGCGAGCCGTTCCGGGCCCGGCGCATGAACCTGACCGCGCTGGTGGACCAGGTGGCGCTGTCGGCGGTCACCGACATCAGCGTCAGCCGGCACGGCAATGCCGTCCTGCTCATCTGGCGCATCGAGGACGAGACGGCCCGGCTGGCCAGCCTCCTCCAGCACGCCCAGCGTCTCGGCCGCATCGGCGGTTTCGAGGAGAACCTGCTGACCGGCGAGATCACCTGGAACGGGCAGCTCTTCGACCTCTACGGACGTCCGCAGACGAGCACTCCGGTGCCGCTGGAGGAGCTGGCCGCCCACGCCCATCCGGACGACGCCGTCGCCATCGGACGGTTCCTGCGCACGCTGCTGCACCACCGGCGGCCGGCGTCGGCGGCGTTCCGGCTGCAGCGGCCGGACGGCGTGACCCGGCACGTGCGGGTGGTGGCCGAGCCGGTCCTGGACACCGACGACCGCCTGCTCGTCGTACGGGGGGCCTATCAGGACATCTCGGCCCAGCACTGGACCGAGGTGGCGCTCGCCGCCACGCGCGACCAGCTGGCGCACAGTGAGCAGCAGGCCATCGAGCGCAACCGGCTGACCCTGCAGTTGCAGCACGCCATCATGCCGCCGGCCCAGACCCCGCTGAAGGTGCCGGAGCTCCAGGTGGCCGTCCGCTACCGGCCGGCGGAGACGGAGCAGCTGGTCGGCGGCGACTGGTACGACGCCGTGATGCTGCCGAACGGGCTGGTGCTGCTGTGCGTCGGGGACGTGGCCGGGCACGGCATAGAGGCGGCGACCAGCATGGTGGTGCTGCGCAACGCGCTGCGCGGCCTCGCGGTGACCGGGGCCGGTCCGGGCCAGCTGCTGTCCTGGCTCAACATCGTCGCGCACCACCTGACGGGCGGCGTCACCGCCACGGCGGTGTGCGGTCTGTACGACCCGGCCCGGCGCACCCTGCGCTGGGCCAGGGCGGGCCATCTGCCGCCGGTGCTGGTGCGCGGCCCGCGGGCGGAGCCGCTGCCGCTGGTCAGGGGGATGCTGCTGGGCGCGGTGGCGGAGGCGGCGTACGAGGAGGCCGAGGTGCAGTTGGCCGGCGAGGACACGCTGCTGATGTACACCGACGGTCTGATCGAGCGCCGGGACCGCTCCTTGGAGGCGGCGCTGGACCAGTTGCTGACCACCGTCCGCCCGACGCCGAACACCCTGGACCAGCATCTGGACCGGCTGCTCACCTACAGCCGGTCGGACACCGACGACGACACGTGTCTCGTGGGCATCCGGGTCGGGTGAGAGCGGTCCGCGAACCCGTCCCGGCGGCTGTGCATGGGACCGGGATTCGGGGGTAACCGCCGGGGGCGGCGGCTGAAGAACGTGCGCCCCCCCCCCCCCGGGTTTGGGGTTAAATTTCCCCACGCCCCCAACACCGTGTGCGTCG
>NZ_JBHXNW010000033.1:24924-70283 GCF_042717365.1 Streptomyces sp. NPDC058534 | reverse complement strand
GGATCACGACGGTCCGCCGCGCCGCCGCGTTGTTGGAGGTAAACGTGCCCATCGCCCAGAACCCGTTGTCCGTCGAGGTGACGCTGCCGCGTGAGGAGATCGCGCTGCTGAAGGTGGAGGGCTACCTGGACGTCGACACCGCGACCGAGCTCCAGCACCACCTGGCCAACCAACTCCACCACGGCCGACGGCACTTCCTGCTGGACCTCTCGGAGGTCCCGTTCATGGACTCCTCCGGCATGAACATCATCCTGCGGGTCTACCAGGAGGCCCGGGAGCTGCCGGGCAGTGTGCACATCATCTCGCCCGCCCCGGCGGTGCGGCGCGTCCTGGACCTGACCGGGGTGAGTCTCACGGTGCCGGTCTCGGAGAGCACCGAGGAGGCGCTCTCGCGCGTCGACGCTCAGCCGGAGGGGCCGGACGTGCCGGAAGCCTGAGCCCCCGTCCCCGCCGCTCATCCGGACCGGTCGTGCGGGAGCAGGTGTCGTACGAGGTCGGCGGGTGGTTACAGTTGTCGCCCGGCAGAGTCACATCACCGCCACACCGCTTCGCGCGCTGTGTGCGGCACAACGCGGACGAGGAGTGGAACAGGTGCCGGAAGAGGGAACCGCGGGATCGCCCACGCTTGAGATCAGGGACTTTCTGCGGCACCGCCGTGAGCAGATCGCACAGCGATGGGCGGACGAGCCCCTGTTCCGGGCCGTTTTCACCGTCTCGCGCGACGAGGCGGTCGAGGCGGGCAAGGCCGTGGTGGACGCGCTGGCTCAAGTCGCCGACGCGGAACGGGTGGAGGATCCGGACGCCGCGGGATTCACCACGGTGCGCGAGCAGTTGGCGCGGATGGGCGCGGCCCGCTCGCGGGCCGGCCTGAGCAGCGCGCAGGTGTCGGGCGAACTGGCCGCGCTGCGTTCGCCGGTCGAGAACCTGCTCCTGGCGGATCTGCCCGACGACTCCGTCGAACACACCCGTTCCTGTCTCACCACGCTGGGTGTGCTGATGGGCACCCTGCGGGTGGTGGTGATGCAGACGGCGCTCAGCGAGGGTCAGGCGCTCATCGACCGGCAGCGGCTGCAGTTGCTGGAGGTGGCCACCCCGGTCATCAAGCTGTGGGACGGCGTCGTGGCCGTGCCGCTGATCGGCACGCTGGACAGCGCCCGCAGCCAGGTGGTGATGGAGACCCTGCTGGAGTCCATCGTGGAGCAGCAGGCGCGCTTCGCGATCCTGGACATCACCGGCGTCCCGACGGTCGACTCGCTGGTGGCCCAGCACCTGATGAAGACGGTCGCGGCGGCCCGGCTGATGGGTGCCGAGTGCATCGTCTCCGGCATCCGACCCGCGATCGCGCAGACCATGGTCCACCTCGGTCTCGACCTGGGCAACGTGGTCACCCGCGCGAGCCTGGCCGACGCACTGGGGTACGTGCTGCACGAACTCGGGGTGGGCATCGTGACGCCCGGCACGAACGGTGCGGTCGCGCGGTGAGCGAGGCGTTCCCGGGGCCCCACGGGGCTCCCGCGTCGGTTCGTGTTCCGGTCCTGCGGCTCGGCGACGTACTGCTGGTCACCCTCCAGGGGGACCTGCACGACAGCACGGCGCAGCAGCTCCAGGACGATCTCGCCGAGACCATCGTGCGCAGCGGTGCCACCGGCGTGATCATCGACATCTCCGGCGTGGAGATCGTCGACTCCTTCCTCGGCCGGGTGCTGGCCGAGATCGCCGGGCAGACCGACCTGCTCGCCGCGCGGACCGTGATCGTCGGCATGCGGCCCGCGGTCGCCATCACGCTGGTGGAGCTGGGTCTGACGCTGCCGGGCGTGCACACGGCGCTCAACACCGAGGTGGCCATCGAGCTGCTCACGGGGCAGGCCGTGTCGTCCCGCTCCGGCGGCCTGCGCCGGGAGACTTTGTGATGCACACTGCCGCGGGCTCCCAGGCCCGCCTGCCGATCCGTTCGGACATGGATCTGGTGTGGGTGCGACAGCATGTGCGGCAGGCCGCCGCCCAGACCGGCTTCGGCCTCGTGGACCAGACCAAGCTGGTCACAGCGGCCAGTGAACTGGCCCGCAACACGCTCGTGTACGGCGGTGGCGGAACGATGGAGGCCGAGCCGCTGACCGACGGGGGCACCCAGGGGCTGCGGCTCACCTTCGCCGACGAGGGACCGGGCATCGCGGATCTGGAGCAGGCGCTCAGCGACGGCTTCACCTCCGGTGAGGGGCTGGGCCTGGGGCTGGGCGGCGCCCGGCGGCTGGTGCACGAGTTCGCCATCGAGACCGCCCCGGGCACGGGCACGACGGTACGGGTGACCTCCTGGGTGGGCCGGCCGCCCCGGCCGCGCGAGGGGACCTGATGCCGCGCGTGTGGGACGTGCCGGTGCACGACTCGACCCGGGTGCGCGACGCCAGGGTGGCCGCGGAGGAGGCGGCCGGCCTCGCCGGACTGGACGAGCAGCGCACCGCCACCGCGGCCCTGGTGGCGACCGAGCTGGCCACCAACCTGCTCAAGCACGCCGGGGGCGGCCGGGTCCTCATCGACGTCGTCGCCCCGCCCGTCCTCGCCGGCGGCCGGGACGGGGCCCGGCTCGTACAGGTCACCACGGTGGACCACGGCCCCGGGATCGCCGACGTGCCCGCCGCCCTGGGCGACGGTTTCACCACCGCGCGCTCCCTCGGTGCCGGTCTCGGCAGTTGTGCGCGCCTCGCCGACGACTTCGACCTGCACAGCGTGCCGGGCCGGGGCACGGTGGTGGTCGCCCGGATCCGCGCCGTGTCCGACCGCGCCGCCGCCGAGCCGGGCCCGGCGGACCGGGTGCGGGCCGGGGGCGTCAACGTCCCCTTCGGCGGGGCGGAGTACTCGGGCGACGCCTGGGCCTGGGTGCGCGCGGGAGACCTGGTCACCCTGATGCTGGCCGACGGGCTCGGTCACGGCCCGGAGGCGGCCCGTGCCTCGACCGCGGCCGTGGGGGCACTGCGCGACGCGGCCCACGTCACCCCCGGCGAAGCGCTGCGGCGGCTCGACCAGGCCCTGACGCGCACCCGTGGCGCGGCCGTGGCGGTGGCCCAGGTCGACACGCGGGCCGGCGTGCTCAAGTTCGCCGGCGTCGGCAACATCGGGGCGCGGCTGTGCGAGGGCGGCACCTGGCGCCACCTGGTGTCCCGGCCCGGCATCGTCGGCACCCACCGGCCCACGACCCTGCGTGAGGAGAAGGCGGACTGGGCGGACGACCGGGTGCTGGTCCTGCACAGCGACGGTCTGCCGAGCCGCTGGACGCCGACGTCCGAGACCTGCCGCACGACGGCCGACCCGGCGGTGACCGCCGCCGTCACCATCCGCGACGCGAGCAGCCCGGCCCGTCCGGTACGGGACGACACCGCGGTCGCCGTGCTGGCCCCCGTCCCGCCGGACCGCCCATGACCCGTACGTGGCGGATCACCGACGTCACCGACGCGGCCCGGGCGCGCATCGCCACCGCGCGGCTGGCCGCGGCCTGCGGTGTGCCGCCCTTGGAGCGCACCCGCCTGGCGGCCGCGCTCGGCGCGCAGCTGCGGCTGTGCCTGACCAAGGGCGGCACCTGGCGGCTGACCCTGACGACGGGCCCGGCGGGCCGCGCCACGGCGGAGGCCGGGGAGGGCGCCCTGCACGCCGTGGTGACGCCCTCGCCCGACGCCGCTGCCGCCGGTGAGCCGCCCTGGCGGGCCACGGTGCCCTGCCCCGAGGTGGTGCCGGACGCCGCGGAGGACCCCGTGGCGGACGACCCGGCCGGGCTGGCGGAGGCCCTGCTGAGCGCCGACGAGGACACGGCGCTGGTGCTGGAGCGGCTCGGCGAGCAGGAGAGCCTGGTCGACTTCCACCGCGAGGAGCTGCAGCAGACGAACCAGGGCGTCGTGGCGCTGCACGCCGAGCTGGACGCCGCCGGGCGGGCCCAGCGGGAGGCGTTCGCCGCCGAACGCAAGGCGCGTACGGAGGCGGAGAACGCCCGGCGCCGGCTGACCTTCCTGGCGGACGCGAGCGCGGTGCTGACGGCGTCGATGGACCACCACGAGATCGTGCGCCGGCTGCCGGAGCTGCTGGTGCCCGAGTACGCGGCGAGCGTCGACGTCTGGCTGTTCGAGCAGGACGGCGGGCGGCCGGGGCCGGCCCATCCGGCGGCCGCCGTGGTCGCGGCCCGCACCGGGCGGCCGCAGTACGCCGCCACGCGTCCGGGGGGCCTGCCCGGCGTCGAGGACCAGCCGCCCTCGGCGCCGGACCCGGACCGGCCCGCGCTGTGCATTCCGCTGCCGACCCGGCAGGCGCCCCTGGGCGTGGTGACCCTGTCCCCGCCCGGGGAGCTGTGGGACCCGGACGACGCCGTCATGCTGGTGGAGCTGACCCGGCGGGCCAGCATCGCGATCGACCACGCGCGCCGCTACCAGCACAACCGCGACATCGCGGAGACGCTCCAGCGGGCCCTGCTGACGGAGCTGCCCTCCCCGGCGGGCCTCGGTCTTGCCGCGCGCTATCTGCCGGCCACCCACGGGCTGAACATCGGCGGCGACTGGTACGACGCGTTCCGGCAGCCCGACGGCGGGGTCATCACCGTGGTCGGCGACGTCACCGGGCACGGGCTGCGCGCCGCCGTGATGATGAGTCAGCTGCGTACGGCGCTGCGGGCGTATGCCGTGGACGGCGGCAGTCCGGGCCGGCTGCTGACCCGGCTGCACACGTTCCTGCACCATCTGCAGCCCGACCTGTTCGCCACCGCCGTCATCGCGCGCTTCCACCCCGACGACCCGACCCTGACGTGGGCCGCCGCCGGTCATCCGCCGCCGGTGCTGCGGACCCCGGACGGGGAGGTGCGGATCCTGGACGACAAGCCCGGTGCGATGCTCGGCATCCCGCTCCGGCAGGAGATCGCCGACCACGCGGTGCCGCTGGCGCCGGGTTCCACGCTCGCGCTGTACACCGACGGTCTGGTGGAGCGCCGCGCCCTGGGCATAGACCCGGGCATCGGGCGACTGGCCGACGCGCTGGGCTCGTTCGCGCCGGCGGAGCTGGAGACGGACCTGGAGGGTTCGGCGGACGGGCTCCTGCGTCCGCTGCTCAGCGACTCCGAGCGCGACGACGACGTGTGCCTGCTGCTCTGCCACCTGCACGGCCGGGCCTGACCCGACGCCGCCACTCCCCTGACCGCACCCGCCTGCCGCACCCGGCTGGCCGACCCTGCGGGGGCACGATGGGATCGACTAGGGGCTGTCGCTTGGATCGGCCCGGCCCCGACTGGCGGTACCGCTGAAGACCGTGAGCGGGGTGTGGTGCGTGCAGCTGCAAGGCGGAGGAGGGCGACAGGGCGGAGCCCTGGCAACCGACGACAACGCCGCTGGGGGTACCTCCCACGCCCTTAAGGCAGTGGGGGAGTGCGTGCCACGCCCCGCGCCCGCCGGGCTGATCCAATCGACAGCCCCTAGGTGCGAAGCAGCGATCCAGGGGCAGGCGAAGGGCGTTCGCGGCGGACCGTCCGAAGCCGCAGAAAGGGATGAACACCGTGACACGACCCAGGATTCTGGTGGTCGGCGCAGGTTTCGCCGGCGTGGAGTGCGTCCGCCGATTGGAGCGGAAGCTCTCCCCCCGCGAGGCCGACGTCACCCTGGTGACACCGTTCTCCTACCAGCTCTATCTGCCGTTGCTGCCCCAGGTCGCCTCCGGGGTGCTGACCCCGCAGTCGATCGCGCTCTCCCTGCGCCGCAGCAGCCGCTACCGGACCCGGATCATCCCGGGCGGCGCCATCGGCGTGGACCTCAAGGCGAAGGTCTGCGTGGTGCGCACCATCACCGACCAGATCGTCAACGAGCCCTACGACTACATCGTCCTCGCGCCCGGAAGCATCACCCGCACCTTCGACATTCCGGGGCTCACCGACAACGCGTTCGGCATGAAGACGCTGGCGGAGGCCGCGTACATCCGCGACCACGTCATCTCCCAGCTGGATCTCGCCGACGCCAGCCAGGACCCGGTCGAGCGCGCCTCCCGGCTGCAGTTCGTGGTGGTCGGCGGCGGTTACGCGGGCACCGAGACGGCGGCCTGTCTGCAGCGGCTGACGCACGCGGCCGTCAAGCGCTACAACCGGCTGGACCCGAGCCTGATCAAGTGGCATCTGATCGACATCGCCCCGAAGCTGATGCCCGAGCTGGGTGAGAAACTCGGGCGCGACGCGCAGGAGGTCCTCGCCCGGCGCGGCATCGAAATCTCCCTGGGCGTGTCCATCGACAAGGCCGGGCCCGAGGAGGTCACCTTCACGGACGGCCGGGTGGTGCCGACCCGCACGCTGATCTGGACCGCGGGTGTGGTGGCGAGCCCGCTGATGGCCACGCTCGGCGCGCAGACGGTCAAGGGACGGCTCGCGGTCACCGCCGAGATGTGCCTGCCGGATCACGACGGGGTGTTCGCGCTGGGCGACTCCGCGGCGGTGCCCGACCTCGCCAAGGGCCAGGACGGCGCCGTGTGCCCGCCCACCGCCCAGCACGCGATGCGGCAGGGCCGGCACGTCGCCGAGAACCTCATCGCCACCCTGCGCAACCAGCCGATGCGGCCGTACGTCCACAAGGACCTCGGTCTGGTCGTCGACCTCGGCGGCACCGACGCGGTCTCCAAGCCGCTCGGCATCGAGCTGAAGGGTCTGCCGGCACAGGCCGTGGCCCGCGGCTACCACTGGTCGGCGCTGCGCACGGGCGTCGCGAAGGCCCGGGTGGCGGCCAACTGGGCGATCAACGCGGTGGCCGGCGACGATTTCGTACGCACCGGCTTCCAGGCCCGCAAACCGGCCAAGCTGAGGGACTTCGAGTACACCGACGCCTATCTGACCCCGGAACAGGTGCGGGAGCGGGTCGAGGGGGCGGGCCTGGCGGAGCGGTGACCCCGCGGCCCGGTCCGGCCCGCGGCATGACATGCTGAGAAGTGGATCTCGGCGTGAACCGGCCGGGAATCGGCTGTGAATCGGGAGAGTGTACGGCGGCGTGAAGGCAGCGGGGCGCTCGGTGCGGACGCGGCTGCGGGACAGCGTCGCCGCGTCCGACCCCGGGCTGTTGCGGCTGACGGCGGGACTGCGGACGGTGGGCGCCATCGCGCTGACGCTGGCGGTGCTCGCCGTGTTCGGCGTGGACGTCAAGCATCTGGTGGCGGGCGCCATGGCGGCGATGGTCGCCACGTTCGCCATCCGGGAGAAGGAGCTGGGCCCGCAGGCCGTGACGCTGGCGCTGGGTCTGCCCGTCGCCCTGGCCTCGGTGTCGCTCAGCACGCTGCTGACCTCGCGGGTGATCCTCGGCGACGCGATCTTCGTCGTCCTGATCTTCTGCGCGGTCTTCGTCCGCCGGTTCGGCGACCGCGGCACCGCGCTGGGGCTGATCGGCTTCCAGGTCTACTTCGTGTCGCTGTTCGTCGGCGCGAAGGTGTCGGGGCTGCCGGGGCTGTGGAGCGCCTTCGCGGTGGCGTTCGCGTCCAGCGCGGTGGTGCGCTTCGGGGTCGTACCGGCGACGCCGGCGCGGATCCTGCGACGGCTGCGGCAGGCGTTCCGGGCCCGGCTGGCGCAGCTGATCGCCACGCAGGCCGAGTTGCTGGACGCCGGTCCCGACGACATCGAGAAGACCCTGGAGCGGCTGCGCGAGGGCACCGCGCGGCTGCACGAGACGGCCCTGATGATCCAGTCCCGGCTGGAGGAGGGCACGCCCGACGAGTCCACCGCGCGGCTGGTGCAGCGGCGCATCGCGGACGCCGAGATCGCCGCCGAACGCCTCGGCCTCCTGCTGCTGACCGCGCGCAGCGCGGAGCGGGCGGACACCCTGACGCTGCATCTGCCGGGAGCGCCCGCGCCCTCGGTGGGCCGCTCACCGGCGCCCGGTGAGGCGACGGACATACTGCGCCGGGATCTGGCGGCGCTGCGCACGCTGGTGCTGAAGCCGCCGGCCGAGGCGCGCGGGACCGCGCTGTCCCATCTGCGCAACCGGCTCCTCGGCTACCGCGACGAGGAGAACCTCCCCGAGGCGACCCCGGCCGTCCAGGACGTGTTCCGCGGCATCGGTGAGAGCGCGCGGGCGGTCATGGGTCTGCGGATCGCGCTGGACGGGCCGCAGGACGAGTCGGACGACTCACCCGCGACGGCCCGTTCCCGGGAGGAGCTGGACGCCGAGGACGCGGCGATCGACGCCGGTGAGGAGGCCGCGGCCGAGGACGAGCCGACCGGGCTCAGGCGGCCCACCACGCGGGCCGCGGTGCAGGTGGCGGTGGGGTCGTCGCTGGCCATCGTGGGCGGTGAGCTCCTGTCGACGCAGCGCTGGTACTGGGCGGTCCTCACCTGCTGGATCGTCTTCATCAACACCGCGTCCACCGGCGAGATCCTGGTCAAGGGCTACCGCCGGCTGCTGGGCACGGTGCTGGGGGTGGTGGCCGGCATCGTGCTGGCCGGTCTGGTGGGCAACCACACGTGGACCGCGTTCGGGCTGGTGCTGGTGCTGATCTTCGCGATGTTCTACACGGCGCCACTGTCCTACACGCTCATGTCGTTCTTCGTCACGGCGATGCTGGGGCTGCTGTACACCCTGCTGCACACGTACAGCATGTCGGTGCTGCTGCTGCGGGTGGAGGAGACGGCGCTGGGCGCGGCGTGCGGGATCGTCGCGGCGGCGCTGGTGCTGCCGATACGGACCGACCGGCGGACGAACGAACTGCTCGGCACGGTGCTGGAGCGGCTCACCGACGTCACCGAGGGCGCCGTCGACCAGCTCAGCGGCGGTCCCGCGGCCGACCTGCTGGACCTGGCGCGGGAGCTGGACCAGGCGCTGGGCGACCTGCGGGCCGCCGTGCAACCGCTCACCCATCCGATCACGCCGCTGCGCACCCGGCGCAGCACGGCGCAGTACGTGGTGGCGCTGCTGGAGACGTGTGCCTACCACGCGCGGTCCCTGGCCGCGACGGCCGAGCTGCTGCCCACCCACCCGTCGATCGCGGCCGACCCGAGGCTGCGCGGGGCGGTACGGCGCACGGTGCGCAACATCGAGGCGATCGCCGCCCACGTCGCGGACCAGGACACCAGGACCGAGGTGGAGACCGGCCCCAGCATCGCCTCGCTGCTGGAGCCGGACGCCGCCGGGGTGCCGCGGTACGGCCGTATCACGGGCCGGGTACTGCGGCACCTGGAGCGGCTGGACGAGGCGGTGGTCGGCCTCGCCCGGCCGCTGGATGTGGCCGTGAAGACCCCGCAGCGCTGAGAGGTCGGAGCCGGGCGGTCAGAAGTCGCTGGGCAGACCGCTCGCCTCGGCGATGCCGCGCAGTTCCTCGTTCTGCCGGTGGCGTTCCTTCAGGTAGTCGGCTATCTCGCCGAGCCGTTCGGGGTCGGAGGCGGTGGTCGCGTCGGTGACGACCCGGACCGGGCCGGTCTCGTCGGTGCGGATCTCGACGACTTCGTTGTCCAGCCGTCCGGTGACGGCGGTGGCGATGACCAGGGCGGCCTCGTCCCTGATCTCCTGGGGCAGTGCCTCGGCGTTGTCGCCGTCCAGGGAGAAGTCGATGGTCGGCATCTGCTGCTCGTCGATCGCCTGGAGGACCGGTTCCACCACGCTGAGCAGCAGCTGGTAGTCGTCGTTCGGCATGCGGACGCGCAGGAGGTCGAGGTAGACGTCCACGGGACGTCCGTCCGGCGGAGGAATCTCGTGTTCGTTCATTCGCCCCGTGTTCCCCGTGCCGCCCGCCTCAGACGCGGCGCCAGCGTGCCAGCGCGAAGGAGAACACCCCGAACAGCACCAGACCCGCGGCGACGCAGGCCAGGAGCCAGGGTCCGAGCGGGGTCTCGGCGAAGGAGCGCAGGGTGTCGTCCAGCCCCTTGGCCCGGTCGGGCTGGTAGTCGACCGCGGCCCGCACGGCGAAGGCGCCCGCCGCGGCGAACACGGCACCGCGTGCCACTCCGCCGCCGACACCGGTGACATCGAGCAGCTGTCGGGACCGGGCGCTCAGGGCGCCGAGCTTGAGCTTCTTGTGATAGGTGCGGCGCACGGCCTGGACGCCGATCACCACCCCGGCGACGACGATGCCGGCGCCGACCAGGCCCACAAGCCACCGTCCGGCCGGCATTTCCATCACCCTGGCCGTGATGTCCCGGGACTGCCGGTCGCTGGAACCGCTGCCGCCCGCGCCGGCCGCGAAGGCCAGGACGGAGTAGGCGACGAAGGCGTAGAACACGCAGCGGGCCGCGGCCGGCGCCCGCTTCTTCGCCTTGTGGCCGTCCTTGCCGGTGGCGCCGAAGGCCGCCTCGGACAGCCGCCACAGGGCCATGCCGACGAGCCCGATGCCGAGCGCCCACAGCAGTACGGCGCCGAACGGTTTGTCCGCCAGTTCCTCCAGGGCGCCGCCCCGGTCCGCCTGCCGGTTTCCGGTGCCGAAGGCGATCTGCAGGGCCAGGATGCCGACCAGCAGGTAGATGACTCCGCGAGCGGTGAGCCCCGCCCTGGCGGCCCCCTCGGCGGCCGATCCGTTCGCGGCCCTCCGGGCTCCGCTGCGGCCGGTGCGTGCCATGACTCGTGCGTTCATGTGGACCTCCCCTCCGGGACTCCGCATGCCCCGGCATCGGCCCCGCACGCAGGAGAGTCCGTGCGTGTCGCGCGGCTCGCGCGTCGGCGGGGCCGTGTCGTCCCGGTCGCCGGACACGGTCCGGCCCGTACACCGCCCAGCGGTGTACGGGCCGGAGTTCACGCCTTCCCCGGTGTCCCGTCCCGGGTCAGTCGGCCACTCCCGCGGGCTCGGCGACGGGCCCCGGCCCGGCCGCCGGTGCCGCACTGGCCGCACCCGTCGCGAGCAGGCGACGGGCCGTCTCCAGGGCCTGTCGCACGTCGCGCGTGCCCATCGACACGCAGAGCGTGTACTCCAGGTCCCGTGTCGCCGGGCCCGGCCCGCCCGAGGGGTCGGGGGGTTCGCTCACCTTCGCCGCCTCGTACCGCTCGACGAGCGCGCGCAGCACCGCGGGGTGGGGCATCAGCATCTGTGCGTCCCCTCATGGCATCGGTCAGTTCCGCGGGGGCCGGCCGCCGCCCGCCCGCTCGCCCATCGCCTCGTCGCGCACCCGGGCGCAGCTGCGGCTGATGAGCCGCGAGACGTGCATCTGCGAGATGCCCAGCTGGTCGGCTATCCGGCTCTGCGTCATGTCCTCGAAGAAGCGCATGTAGAGGATGGCGCGCTCGCGTTCGGGCAGCCGGCGCAGGCCCGTCTTGGCGGACTCGCGGTCGATCACGGTGTCGTACGAGGTGTCCGCCGCGCCGAGGGTGTCCGCGAGGCTGTAGCCGTCGTCGCCGGCCGACAGCTCGGCGTCCAGTGACAGGGTGCTGAAGCTCTCCAGCGCCTCCATGCCGGCGCTCACCTCGTCCTCGGTCAGCCCGGTGTGGGCGGCGAGGGCGGTCAGGGAGGGTTCGGGGCTGCCCGGGCTCTGGGTGAGTTCGCGACGCGCCACCCGCACCTTGTTCCGCAGCTCCTGGACCCGGCGGGGAACCCGCAGCGCCCACATCCGGTCCCGGAAGTGGCGCTTGACCTCGCCGGTGATGGTGGGCACGGCGTAGCTCTCGAAGGCGCCGCGTTCCGGGTCGAAGCGGTCGATGGCCTTCACCAGGCCGAGTGCCGCCACCTGGCGCAGGTCCTCCAGGGACTCGCCGCGGTCCCGGAACCGGCCGGCGATCCGGTGGGCCATGGGCAGCCAGGCGCTGACGAGTTCGTCGCGCAGGGCGTCCCGCTCGGGACCGTCCGGCAGACCCGCGAGGCGGCCGAAGAGGGCCATGGTGTCGGGGGCGTCGTCGTGCCGGCGACGGTGGGGGGCGGCGGAGGCGTCGGGAGCCGCGGGACGGGTGGTGGGCGTTTCAACGAGCATGCGGATTCGCTCCTGAACGGTGGTATCCGGGACATTCCGCGGGAACGACGCCGTCCGGGCGAACTCCGGAAGCAATCCGGAGGTCCGAAGCGGCCATACCACTCCCGCTGCTGCGCCTCCGGTCCGAAGCACGACTTTGCGACTGCCCCCGCCCCGGGGGAACAAACTCCGCTTCTCGAAAAGTCATCAGGACAGCGGAACGAGGACGGTGATGCACTTGCCGCCGGCGGGAAGGTCTGCCACCCGCACGTCGTGGGCCAGCCGGCAGACGATCGGCCAGCCCCGGCCGCCGACGCGGCCGCGGCCCTGGTCGTCGGTGGGCGGCACCGCCACCGGCAGGTCGTGGCTGCGGTCGCTCACCGACAGGCGCACGCCGGGTCCCACGACGTCGACCCGGAAGTCGGTGATGCCGCCGCCGTGCAGGATCGCGTTGGTGGTCAGCTCTGAGGCGACCAGTACGGCGTCCGAGAGGGCACCCGCGTCGTACCGCGCGGGACCGTCGGCGCCCCGGCGCCCGGTGACGGCGCGTTCGACGGCTCTGCGGGCGTCGGCGGGCCGGCACGGCCGGTACCGGTCCGCGCCGTACTGATCCACGACGGTTTCGGTCGTGTGCCTGTCGCACATACGTCCGCTCCCTGATCGGTGACATGAGCCTTGGGTCCGGACCGTGCGCCGGGGTGGGCGCCGCACGGACCCGTCCCTTCCGGCTGACCTCTGCCCGCACCGGCAAACCTGGGGCCCTCCTTACGGCCCAACGGCCATCCGGGTGCCGTGCGCGGGTACGCGGAGTACATGACGGATGTTGTGGACTCGGACGAACTGCTCCGCCGGATGCACCGGGCGAGGACCTGTGCGCTGGAGGAGACGCGGAACTGGCGAGACCGGAGCGCGGAACTGCGGCCGACCGATCCGGAGGGCTCCCGGGAGGCCGCCGTACGGGCGGTGGCGTACGAGGCCGTCCTGCGAGTGCTGGACGAGGTGCTGACCCCGGGGCGTCACCCGCAGTGAGCGGCGACGGGACGGATTGACGCCGGACGGGAAACCGGCCCGGCATGACCGTCGACCACACCCGAGCACCCGTCCTGGAAGCCCTCGTCGCCTACCGCCGCGAGGGACGCCTGTCGTTCACGCCGCCGGGCCACAAGCAGGCGCGCGGCGCCGACCCCGCGGTCCGGGAGGTGCTGGGCGACGCCGTCTTCTACGGTGACGTGCTGGCGACGGGCGGGCTCGACGACCGGCTCACCCGGGGGCGGGTGCTGCGGCGCGCCGAGGAGCTGATGGCGGACGCCGTGCACGCCGACCACACCTTCTTCTCGACCTGCGGGAGTTCCCTGTCGGTGAAGGCGGCGATGCTGGCGGTCGCGGGGCCGCACGAGAAGCTGCTGATCGGCCGGGACGCCCACAAGGCCGTGGTGTCGGGGCTGATCCTGTCCGGCATCGAGCCGGTCTGGGTGGAGCCGCGCTGGGACGCCGAGCGGCATCTGGCCCACCCGCCTTCCGCCGAGGAGTTCGAGAAGGCGTTCGCCGCCCATCCCGACGCCAAGGGCGCCCTGGTCACCAGCCCGACGCCGTACGGTGCGAGCGCCGACCTGCGGGCCGTGGCCGGGGTCTGCCACCGGCGTTCGGCGCCGCTGATCGTCGACGAGGCGTGGGGCGCGCACCTCCCCTTCCACCGGGATCTGCCGTCCTGGGCCATGGACGCGGGCGCGGACATCTGCGTGACCAGCATCCACAAGATGGGCAGCGGTCTGGAACAGGGCTCGGTCTTCCACCTGCGCGGTGACCTGGTCCCGGCGAAGCTCCTCGCCATGCGGGCCGACCTGCTGGGCACCACCAGCCCTTCGGCGCTGATCTTCGCCGGGCTGGACGGCTGGCGCCGGCAGATGGCGCTGGGCGGGCACGAGCTGATGGGCGGGGCGCTGGACCTGGCGGCCGAGGTCCGCGCGGCCGTCGAGGAGATCGACGGCATGCACGTCGACGACCGGGACGACTACTGCGGTCCTGGGCTGGCCCACGGCTTCGATCCGCTGCCCGTCATCGTCGACCTGGACGGGCTCGGCGTCTCGGGTTTCCAGGCGGCGGACTGGCTGCGCGAGCACCGGAGCGTGGTCGCGCACGTGACCGACCACCGCCGCGTCGGCGCCCAGCTCACCCATGGCGACGACCGGGAGACCGCGGGCGAACTGCTCGCCGCGCTCAAGGACCTCGCGAGTGCCGCCCCCGGTCTGGACCCCGCTCCGCGCGTGGAGGTGCCGTCGCCGGCCGGGCTGCGGATGCCGCAGGTGTGTCTGCCCCGGGACGCGTTCTTCGGGCCCACCGAGGACGTGCCGGCGGCCCGGGCCGCCGGCCGGATCGCGGCGGAGATGATCACGCCGTATCCGCCCGGCATCCCGGCCGTGCTGCCGGGCGAGCGGCTGTCCGAGCCCGTCCTGCGGTATCTGCGCACCGGCCTGGACGCCGGGATGTACCTTCCGGACCCGAGCGATCCGTCGCTGCGGACGGTCCGGGTGGTCGCGGAGGGCGGTGGATGAGACGGGCCCGCCCGCGCGTGAGTCCGGTCACGTGTCGCCGCCCCGGTTTCCCCGGACACCCCAGGATGGTTTAGCGTTCATCCATACGTGGCGACGGAGTCGACCGAAAAGTCCTCCGCGGTCACCGCTAACGGCCCTGGCCGGCCTCCCCCGTCCGGCCAGGGCTTTTTCATGCCCGCGCACCGCCGTCCCCGGATTCCGCACCGAATCCGTACGGGATCCGCCGTCCGCCGAATGGCCCAGCGCGCCGAGACCGACTGAAATGGGCATAGGGAAAGCCCCGGAACCGAATCGCCGGCGAGGAGCCCCGTGCCATGACCAAAGCGATCAAACTCCTGACCGCCCTTCCCCCGGCCCAGCGCGAGCGGCTGATGGCACTCGCGCGGGAGATCTCCTTTCCGGAGGACGCCCGGATCTTCGAGGCGGGCGACCGGGCCGACCGCTTCTGGGTCATCCGCTCCGGCGCGGTCTCACTGACCCAGCAGGTGACGTCCGTGCAAAAGGTCACCGTCGCCAGCCTCGGCGTGGGCGACCTGCTCGGCTGGTCCTGGCTGTTCCCGCCCTACGAGTGGGACTTCGGCGCCGAGGCATTCAGCCAGGTGCGCGCCTACGAGTTCGACGCGGCCACGGTGCTCGACCTGTGCGAGGAGGACCCGCACCTGGGCATCGTGCTGGTGCGGTCGGTCGCCGAGATCCTCGCGCACCGGCTGGAGACCACCAGGGGCCGGCTCATGGAGCACTACGCGCTGCACGGGCGCGGCTCCCTGTAGGCGAAGGCCCCCTCAGACGCGGTAGCGGCGCAGCGCCGGCACCGCGGCCGCCAGGACCAGTTCGAGCGCGCGCTCAGGCGCCGGCGATGAGGCTCACCCCCAGGACGATCATGGTGGCGGCGACCAGTCCGTCGAGCACCCGCCAGGCCGCGGGCCGGGCCAGGAAGCGGCCGAGGTGGCGGGCGCCGAAGCCGAGGGCGGCGAACCAGACCAGGCTGGCCACCACGGCGCCCAGACCGAAGGTCCAGCGCAGAGCGCCCCGGTCGGCGGCGACCGAGCCCAGCAGGAACACGGTGTCGAGGTAGACGTGCGGGTTGAGCCAGGTCAGCGCCAGGCAGGTGAGCACCGCCCGGCGGCGCGAACCCGAGGTGTCGCCCTCCGCCCGCAGCGCACCGGCCGGGCGGAACACGCGCCGGGCCGCGAGGGCGCCGTAGCAGAGCAGGAAGGCGCCGCCGATCCAGCCGACCACGGTCAGCGCGTCCGGCCACGCCACCACCACCGCGCCGACCCCGCCGACGCCCAGGGCGATGAGCAGGGCGTCGGACAGCGCGCAGATGCCGACCACGGCGAGGACGGCGTCGCGGCGGATCCCCTGACGCAGGACGAAGGCGTTCTGGGCGCCGATGGCGACGATGAGCGAGAGTCCGGTACCGAAGCCGGCGGCCGCGGCGGTGAGGGCGTTGGTCATGCTCTCGACGCTAAGCGGACGATCACCGCAGGTACAGCTAAAGATTCTTACGTATCCTTAGCGCTCGTGATGACGGAGGAAACCGCGGATCTGCCGCTCGACCAGGTGCGCACCCTGCTGGCCGTGGTGGACGAGGGCACGTTCGACGCGGCCGCCGCCGCGCTGCATGTGACGCCGTCCGCGGTCAGTCAGCGGGTGAAGGCCCTGGAGCAGCGCACCGGCCGGGTACTGCTGCTGCGCACCAAGCCGGTGCGGCCGACGGAGTCCGGCGCGGTGCTGGTGCGCCTCGCCCGCCAGGTCGCCCGGCTGGAGCGGGACGCGTACGCCGAGCTGGGGCTGAGCGGGGCGGCCGGCGAGCCCACCCGGGTGTCGGTCGCCGTCAACGCCGACTCGCTCGCGACCTGGTTCATCGGCGCGCTCACGGAGCTGCCGCAGGAGCCCCGGCTCTGTTTCGAGCTGCGCCGCGAGGACGAGGCCCACACGGCGGCCCTGCTGCGGGAGGGCGTGGTGATGGCCGCGGTGACCTCCTCGCCCGACCCCGTCCCGGGCTGCGCCGTCCGGTTCCTGGGCCGGATGCGCTACCTGCCCTGCGCGGGACCCGGATTCGCGGCGCGGCATCTGGGCGGGCCGCTGCGGGAGGCGCTGGCCGTGGCACCCGTGGTGGTCTTCGACCGGCGGGACGACTTCCAGGACGGCTTCGCCCGGCGGTTCGGGCACGGCGGCGCGAGCACCGCGCGGCACTACGTACCGACCTCGGAGGGCTTCGTGGAGGCCGTCGCCGCCGGCCTCGGCTGGGGCATGGTCCCGGAACCGCAGGCACGGCCGCTACTGCGCGCCGGGAGGCTCGTCGACTTCGCACCGGACCGGGCGGTGGACGTCCCGCTCCACTGGCAGCAGTGGAAACTCGACTCGCCGGCGCTGGCCATGGTGGCCGACGCGGTGATGGCGACGGCCCGGCGGGCACTGCGACGCTAGACACATCGCGGTGTCCGCGGCGTGGAGCCGGTTTCGGCCCGCCGTCGACAGGTCACCCGCATCGGAGTAAGCCATGCACGAGGGCGCGAACGAAACCGATCGCAGGTGACTTTGATGGACAACTGGCGAGAACACGCCGCGTGCCGTACGGAGGATCCCGAGCTGTTCTTCCCCATCGGCACCACCGGCCCGGCCGCTTTGCAGACCGAGCAGGCGAAGGCGGTCTGCCGCGGCTGTCCGGTCCAGGAGCAGTGTCTGCGATGGGCGCTCGACACCGGGCAGTCCATCGGTGTCTGGGGCGGGACCAGCGAGCTGGAACGCCGTGCGCTCAAGCGGCGCGAGGCGGTACGCAGAAGGTCGGGCGCGTGACCGTCCGGGTGCGCCGCGTGTACGACCCGCCCGAGCCCGACGACGGCGTGCGGGTCCTGGTGGACCGGCTGTGGCCGCGGGGCGTGTCGAAGGACGCGGCGCGGGTGGACGAGTGGCCCAAGGTCCTCACCCCGTCGACCGGGCTGCGCCGCTGGTACCACGCGGGCGAGGGCTCCTTCGCGGAGTTCACCGAGCGGTACGAGGCCGAACTGGCCGCGCCCGAGGAGGCGGAACTCCTCGACCACGTGCGGGAACTGGCGGGCGCGGGGGACGTGACGCTGCTGACGGCGTCCAAGTCGCCCGAGGAGAGCCACGCCGCCGTGCTGCTCCGCCTCCTCGACGGGGAGTGAGGCGGAGCAGCGGTGCCGGTGTGGCGTTCGCGGTCGCCGTTCAGGCGGTCCCCCGCGCCGCGTCGCGACCGGCCGCCCGTCCGGAGAACAGGCAGCCCCCCAGGAAGGTGCCCTCCAGCGCGTTGTACCCGTGCACCCCTCCCCCGCCGAAGCCGGCCACCTCGCCGGCCGCGTACAAGCCCTCGACGGGTGTGCCGTCGGCGGTCAGGGCGCGTGAGTCGAGGTCGGTCTGGATGCCGCCGAGGGTCTTGCGGGTGAGGATGTGCAGCTTGACGCCGATCAGCGGGCCGGCCGCGGGATCGAGGACGCGGTGCGGTCCGGCGACCCGGCCGAGCCGGTCCCCGATGTAGCGGCGGGCGTTGCGGATGCCCTGGACCTGGGCGTCCTTGGCGTACGGGTTGGCCATCTGGAGGTCGCGGGCCTCGATCTGGCGCCGGATCAGGGCCGCGTCCAGGAGGGGCTTGTCGGTGAGCCCGTTCATCTTCTCGACCAGTTGCTCCAGGTTCGGCGCGGTCACGAAGTCGGCGCCCTTGCGCAGGAAGGCGTCCACCGGGGCCGGGGCGCCCTTGCCGAGGACGCGTTCGCGCAGGAAGCCGGCCCGGTCCTTGGCGGTGATGTCGGGGTTCTGCTCGGAGCCGGAGAGCGCGAACTCCTTCTCGATGATCTTCTGGGTGAGGATGAACCAGGAGTGGTCGTGCTCGGCGAGGCCGTCCGCCGTGCGCAGGTGCCGGAGGGTGCCGAGGGTGTCGTAGCCGGGCAGACAGGGGTCGGGCAGCCGGCGGCCGAGGGCGTCGAACCACAGGGACGACGGTCCGGGCAGGATGCGGATGCCGTGGCCGGGCCAGATCGGGTCCCAGTTGCGCAGGCCCTCGGTGTAGTGCCACATCCGGTCGCGGTTGACCAGGCGGGCGCCCGCGTCGGCGCTGATGCCGAGCATCCGTCCGTCGACGTAGGCGGGGACGCCGGTGACCATCTCGGCGGGCGGGGTGCCCAGACGGTCGGGCCAGTGGCGGCGGACGATGCCGTGGTCTCCGCCGATGCCTCCGGAGGTGACGATCACGGCCTGGGCGGTGAGTTCGAAGTCACCGGCCGCCTCGCGGCCGGACGTGACGCCGCGCGGCGCGTCGTCGTCGGCGAGGACCGTGCCGCGCACGCCGCGCACCGTGCCGCCCTCGACGACCAGTTCGTCGACGCGGTGGCGGTGGCGGAAGGTGAGCAGCCCGTCGCGCGCCGCCTGCTGGGCGCGGCGCACGAACGGCTCGACCACGCCCGTACCGGTGCCCCAGGCGATGTGGAAGCGGGGCACGGAGTTGCCGTGTCCGCCGGCCCTCAGGTCGCCGCGCTCGGCCCAGCCGACGGTGGGCAGGAAGCTGATGCCGTGCCCGGCGAGCCAGGACCGCTTCTCCCCCGCCGCCCACTCCACGTAGGCCCGGGCCCACCGCACCGCCCAGGAGTCCTCGTCCTCGGCCCGGTCGAAGCCGGCGCTGCCCTGCCAGTCGTTCCAGGCCAGGTCGAAGGAGTCCTTGACGCCGAGGCGGCGCTGCTCCGGGGAGTCGACTAGGAAGAGGCCGCCGAAGGACCAGAAGGCCTGGCCGCCGAGGTTGGCCGCGTTCTCCTGGTCGAGCAGGGCGACCTTGCGGCCCCGGCTGGTCAGCTCATGGGCCGCGACCAGGCCCGCCAGGCCCGCTCCGACCACGATGACGTCGGCATCCATGGCGACCGTCCCTTCCTTCGCTGTCATTGCTCTGTCATTGCTCTGTCATTGCTCTTTCATGCTCTGTCATTGACGAGTGCTGCCGTCGGTGAGCAGCGCGGTGAGCAGCTGTCCCAGCCAGGCCCGGGCGTGCTCGACGTCCCGGTCGAGGAGCAGTTGGGTGGTGACCCCGTCGTACGCGGCGACCACGGCGTGCGCGGCGCTCTCGGCGTCGCCCAGCACGGCGGGCAGGGCGGTGTGCCCGCGGGCCCGGGCGAGCCGGTCGGCGATCGCGCGCCTGAGGCGGGCCCGGTGCTCCAGCAGGGCACCGGCGACCTCCGGGTCGCGGGCGGCGTGCACCAGGAAGTCCGTCTTCACGAGGAGCCAGTCCCGGTCCAGGAGCAGCACCTCGGTGACGCGGTCCACGGCGGCGGGCACGTCCAGGCCGGGTCCGTCCTGGGCGAGGGCGCCGGCCACCTGCTCCGCGATCAGGTCGGCCCGGTCCCGGTAGAGGGCGAAGAACAGCTCGTCGAGGCTGTCGAAGTTGGAGTAGAAGGCACCCCGGCTGTACCCGGCCGCCTCGCAGACCTCCTCGATCGAGACCCGTCCGAACCCCTTGGCGGCGAACACCGCGAACGCCGCGTCCAGGAGGTTCGCGCGGGTGCGCACGCGCCTCCTGGTCACCCGCCCGGTGGGCGCCTTCACCGCCATGCCCGGCTCCTTCGCTCCGTTCGATGCGCGAATGTATCGGATACACCGACGTATCGAAAGAGAGAGAACAGATTTAGAACATCTTTTCGAATAGAGAGTACGCTGGTCCCATGACCACGCACCTCCAGGGCTCGCTCTTCGACCAGACCGACGAGGTCCGGCTCGGCCCGCTCGGCGGACTGCGCCGCACCCACCTCGGGGCGGGGGCCTGGATCGACCTGCTCCCCGGCTGGCTGCACGGCGCCGACGCGCTGTTCGAGCGGCTGGCCGCCGAGGTCCCGTGGCGCGCGGAGCGGCGTGCCATGTACGAGCGGGTCGTCGACGTGCCCCGGCTGCTCGCCTTCTACGGCGCCGGCGACCCGCTGCCTCACCCACTGCTGACCGAGGCCCGCGACGCCCTGTCCGCGCACTACGCCGGCGAGCTGGGCGAGCCGTTCACCACGGCCGGGCTGTGCCACTACCGCGACGGCCGGGACAGCGTCGCCTGGCACGGCGACCGGATCGGACGCGGCGCGCGCCAGGACACGATGGTCGCCATCCTCTCGGTCGGCGCACCCCGGGATCTGCTGCTGCGCCCTGCGGGCGGGGGCGGCGACACCGTGCGCCGCCCGCTCGGCCACGGCGACCTGATCGTGATGGGCGGCTCCTGCCAGCGCACCTGGGAGCACTGCGTCCCGAAGAGCACCCGTGCCGCGGGCCCGCGCATCAGCGTCCAGTTCCGTCCGCACGGCGTGCGCTGAGGGGCGGGCGGCCGTCCGCGTGCCGGGTCTGCTTGGCTGGTGCGAGCGGGGGCGGAAAGGGAACGCGGGAGACCCCATGAGCGCGGACGTACGACAAGTGGCCGACGGCACCTACCTGGTGCACGGCTCCCACACCAACTGGGTGATCCTCACCGACGGCGACGCGGTGACCCTCGTCGACACCGGCTACCCCGGCGACCGGCGGCTGCTGCTCGACTCCCTGGCCGCGGTGGGCAGTTCGCCCGAGGCGGTGGCGGCCGTACTGATCACCCACGCGCACAACGACCACCTGGGCTCCGCCGAGTACCTGCGCGCCGCCCACGGCACCCCGGTCCTGCTGCACGAGGCCGAAGTGCCGCACGCCCGGCGGGACTTCCTCCAGCAGGTCTCGGTCGGCACGGTCCTGCGCAACGCCTGGCGGCCGGGCGTGCTGCCCTGGATGGCGCACGTGCTGCGCTCCGGCGGCACCGAGCAGCACCCGGTGACCGCGCCCGCGCCCTTCCCGCCGGGCGGCGCCCTGGACCTGCCCGGGCGGCCGGTGCCGGTGCACACCCCCGGGCACACGGACGGGCACTGCGCCTACCACCTCCCGGACGCCGGGGTGGTGATCTCCGGGGACGCGCTGGTCAGCGGGCACGCGACCGCCAGGATCGAGGGACCGCAGCTGCTGCCCGACATGTTCCACCACGACCGGGCGCGCACCCTGAGCTCCCTCGACGTCCTCGCCGGACTCGACGGCGACGTCCTGCTCCCCGGGCACGGGCCCGTCCACCGCGGCCTCGTCAAGGAAGCCGCGCTCCTGGCCCGGGAACGGGCCGCCTAGAGTCTTGGCATGGCCTTGCAGATCAGCGCCACCAATCCGGAGCACCCCGCGCTCCTGCTCGAACTGCCGTGGCAGCTGCCGCTGGAGCAGTGGCCCGAGGAGTACCTCGTGCCGCTGCCGCGCGGTATCTCCCGGCACGTCGTCCGCTACGCCCGGGCCGGGGACGAGGTCATCGCCGTCAAGGAGCTGGCCGAACGGCCCGCGCTGCGCGAGTACCAGCTGCTGCGCGACCTGGACCGGCTCGCCATCCCCGCGGTGGACGCGCTGGCCGTGGTGACCGGCCGCACCGGCACCGCCGGCGAGGAGCTGGAGCCGGTGCTCGTCACCCGGCACCTCGGCGGCTCACTGCCGTACCGGTCGATGTTCGAGACCACGCTGCGCCCGGCGACCATGCACCGTCTGATGGACGCCCTCGCCGTGCTGCTGGTGCGGCTGCACCTGGCGGGGTTCGCCTGGGGCGACTGCTCGCTGTCCAACACGCTCTTCCGACGCGACGCGGGCGCCTACGCCGCGTACCTGGTCGACGCCGAGACCGGGGACCTGCACCCGCGGCTCAGCCCCGGACAGCGCGACTACGACCTCGACCTCGCCCGCGTGAACATCAGCGGCGAACTGCTCGACCTGGAGGCCTCCGGGGCGCTGCACCCGTCCGTCGACCCGATCGACTTCGGCACCGAGATCTGTGCCCGCTACCGGACGCTGTGGGAGGAACTGACCCGCACCTCCGTGTACCCGGCGGGAAAGTACCACTACATCGAGCGCCGGATCCGGCGCCTGAACGACCTCGGTTTCGACGTGGCCGAGATGCAGATAGAGCACGCCTCCAACGGCGACACGGTCACCTTCGTGCCCAAGGTCGTCGACGCCGGCCACCACCAGCGCCAGCTGCTGCGGCTGACCGGCCTGGACGCCGAGGAGAACCAGGCCAGGCGGCTGCTGAACGACCTGGAGAGCTGGATGGCCACCCAGGACGACTACGCCCCGGGCGACCCCCTCGGCGCCCGTCCGGAAGTCCTCGCCCACCGCTGGGTGCGCGAGGTCTTCCGGCCCACCGTGCGCGCCGTGCCGCCGGACGTGCGGGGCTCGATGGACCCGGCGGAGATCTACCACGAGCTCCTTGAGCACCGCTGGTACCTCTCCGAGCGGGCCCAGCACGACATCGGCCTGGACACGGTCGTCGAGGACTACCTCGTCAACATCCTGCCCAAGGCCCGGGAGACCCTTCAGCCCACGTCGGACTGACGCCCCGGGCCGCCCCGCCCGTGCGGTCTCACGTGTGCGGGACCACCGCCACCGGGCAGTCCGCGTGGTGCAGCACGCCGTGCGCCACCGACCCGACCCGGGCGCCGACGGCAGTACGGCGGGCGCGGCGGCCGACGACTGTCAACTGGGCGTTCGCGGCCACCGACAGCAGCACCTGGCCGGCGCTGCCCATCTCCACGTGCTCGACCACCGGGACGTCCGGGAAACGCTCGCGCCAGGGACCGAGCGCCTCGCCGAGCGCCTTCCGCTCGTACTGCTCCAGCCCGCCGGCCTCGTCGGCGAGCGCCATCGAGCCGGGGCTGTAGGTGAACACCGTCGGCAGGGTCCAGGCCCGCACGGCGCGCACGGTGGCGCCGCGCGCGGCGGCCGCCTCGAAGGCGTACCCGATCACGTCGGCACTGTCCTCGGGCTCGCCCTGCTGGCCGACGACGACCTCGCGGCCGGCGGCCTCGCCCGCGGCCTCGTCACCGGCGCGCACGAGGACGACGGGCCGGGTCGCCTCGGCGATCACCTGCCGGCCGACGGACCCGAGCAGGAATCCGACGACCGCCCCGTGGCCGCGCGAACCGAGCACCAGTGTCCCGGAGTCGGCCGCGGCGGCGAGCAGTACGGCGACGGGGTCGTCGGCCTCGCGGACCTCCGTGGACACGGTCAGCTCCGGGTGCCGCTCGGCGATGCTCCGGACCGGCTCGGCGACCGCCTCCCGCACCCACCGCTCCTGCGCGTCCCGGTCCCCCGTGCCGGCCGAGTCCCGCGCCTGCCAGGTGTGCACGACGTGCAGCTCCGCCTCCCGGCGGACCGCCTCCCTCGCGGCCCAGGCCAGTGCGGCCAGGCTCTCCTCCGAACCGTCCACGCCTGCCGTGATCGGGCGCGTCATACGGGTCCCTCCCTGTGTCGCGGTGACGTCCATGGGGACCAGTCTTCCCTACGATGTCCGCATGCCATTGGAGTGGGAGCAGGACTGGGCCGCCACATTGCGGCGCTGACCGCCCCCGGACCGGTCCGGCGATCCCCGACCGGTGCGGGCAATCCCGGCCCCACGGACAGGAGGCGCTGTCGGACCCTCGTGTCAGGATGGGCGGCGTGCCGCAGACCTCACTCACCAGCCCACTCGTCGGCCGCGAGGACGAACTCGCGCGTCTCACCGGCGTCCTGGAGCGCGCCCGCGCCGGGGAGGCCCGGGCGGTGCTCGTCGCCGGGGACGCCGGGGTCGGCAAGACCCGGATCCTGGACGAGGTCGCCGCACGGGCCGCCGCGGCCGGGACCACCGTGCTCACGGGGCACTGCGTGGACCTGGGCGACGTCGGTCTGCCCTATCTGCCGTTCACCGAGATCCTCGGGGCTCTGGCGGCCGACGAGCGGTTCGCCGCCGTGCTGGCCGCCCACCCGGTGGCCGACCGGCTGCTCGGCGGCGGCCCGGACGACGGGGACGCCGCCACCCGGTCGCGGCTGCGGCTCTTCGAGGGCGTGGCCGCGCTCCTCACCGACCTGGCGGACGTCGCGCCGCTGCTGCTGGTCCTGGAGGACCTGCACTGGGCCGACCAGTCCTCCCGGGATCTCATGAGGTTCCTGCTGAGCCGGGGCGTGCTGCAGCGGCCGGCCGGCGGGGCCCCGGGCCACCGGCCGGCGGTGCTCGCCTCTTACCGGGCGGACGACCTGCACCGCCGCCACCCGCTGCGCCCGCTGCTGGCCGAGCTGGTGCGGCTGCCCGCCGTGGAGCGGCTGGAGCTGCGTCCCCTGCCGGACGCCGACGTCGCCCGGCTGGTCCGCGCGTTGCGGGACCGGCCGCTGCCGGACACCACCGTGCACCGGATCGTCGAACGCGCCGAGGGCAACGCCTTCTACGCCGAGGAGCTGGTGGCGGCCACGGACGCGCCCGCGGGGGGCGTGCCCAGCGGCCTGGCCGACGTGCTGCTCATCCGCTTCGAGCAGCTGTCCGAGACCGCGCAGCAGGTCCTGCGGACCGCCGCCGTCGCCGGGCGGCGCGTGGGGCACGATCTGCTGCGGGACGCCGTGGGGCTGCCCGAGGAGGAGCTGGAGTCGGCGCTGCGCGAGGCCGTGGAGCGGCAGTTGCTCGTCTCCGGCGACGGGGACACGTACTCGTTCCGGCACGCCCTGGCCCGGGAGGCGGTCTACGCCGATCTGCTCCCCGGGGAACGGGCCCGGCTGCACGGCGGGTTCGCGCGGCTGCTCGCCGGGCCGGACCGCCGCTCGGACAGCGCGGCCGAACGCGCCCACCACTACCGTGAGAGCCACGACCTGCCCGAGGCGCTGGCCGCGTCCCTGGAGGCCGCCGACCACGCCCAGCGCGTCGGCGCGCCCGCCGAGGAGCTGCGGCACGTCGAGGCGGCCCTCGACCTGTGGTCGGCGGTCGACGCCGCCGCGCGGCCCACGGGACCCGACGCGGTGACGCTGACGCTGCGCGCCTCGGCGGCCGCGGCGCACGCCGGAGAGGTGCACCGGGCGGTCTCCCTCACCCGTTCCGCGCTGGCCGGCCTCGGCCAGGACGCCGACCTGGAACTGGCCGCCCGCGTGCGCTACACGCTCGCCGGGAACCTGCTCAGCGTCGACAACCAGTCGGCGGCGTACGCCCACAGCAGCGAGGCGCTCGGCCTGATCCCCGCCGAGCCCCCGTCGGCGACCTGGCTGTGGGCCGCGGCCACCCACGTGATGGCGGCCCGCCAGGTCGGGGAGAACGGGACGGCGCTGCACGTGGCGCGCCGGGCCCTCGGAGTGGCGGAGGAGCTGGGCATCACCGACGCCCGCGCCGACCTCCTGATCTCCCTGACCAGCCTGGAGGGCGGCAACCGGAGCACCCCGGAGGGCCGCGAGCGGCTCCTTGAGGCGCGGGAGCTGGCACGGCGGGCGGGCAACGCGCCGGTGGAGCTGCGCGCCCTGTACAACCTGGCCATCGGCAGCTTCGAGTCCGGTGACCTGGAGGAGTGCCTGACCCGGGCGTCGGAGGGACTGGACCGGGCCCGCCGCTCCGGGCTGCTGTCCTCGCCGTATCCGCGGGAGATGCGGTATCTGCGGCTGCTGGTGCAGTACACGCTGGGGCACTGGGACGAGTGCGTACGCGGGTACGAGGAGCACAGCGGGGCGCTGCCCGCCTGGGGCGGTCACATCCTCGGTCCCGGGCTGTACGTGGCCCTGGCGCGCGGCGATGCGGGGGCCGCCGACCGCGCCCGGGCGCTGCTGAAGGGGCCGTTCGACTGGATGGCCCGGCTCGTCGGGGGCATCGTGCTGACCGACGCCGCCGCCCTGCGCGGTGACGCGACGGACGCCGTGACCTCGATGCGGTCCACCGTCGAGTCGCTCAGCGACGACGCGGGCACACCGCCCCTGGCGACCGTCAGGCTCGCCGCCCTCGCCCTGTCCGCGGTCGCCGACACCGTGGTGGAGCTGCGCAGGACCGGCGACGAGCCCGGCGCCGCCGACTGGGCGGACACCGCGGCCGAACTGGTGGCGCAGGCGCGGTCGTCCGCGGGGTACGGGGAGGACGGTACGCCCCAGGGCCCCGAGGGGCAGGCGTGGCTGGCGCGGGCCGAGGCGGAGTGGATCCGGACCACCGGGACCGGCCCGGACCCGGCGTCCTGGGAGAAGACGGTGGCCGCCTTCACCTTCGGCGACACCTACGAACTCGCCCGGTGCCGGCTGCGCCTCGCGGAGGCCCTGCTGGCGGCCGGCCGCCGCGAGGAGGCGGCCACCGAGGCCGAAGCCGTACGCCGGGAGGCCGACCGGCTCGGCGCCACGGTGCTGCGCGAGCGGCTGGACGACCTGACCCGCCGCGGCCGCCTCACGGACCCGGCGCCCGGCGGCGGGCCGGGGGCCGCGGTGCTCACCGCCCGGGAGCGGGACGTCCTGCGGCTGCTCGCCCTGGGCCACAGCAACCGCCGGATCGGCGAGGAGCTGTTCATCAGCGCCAAGACGGCGAGCGTCCACGTCTCCAACATCCTCGGCAAGCTGCACGCGGCCGGCCGCACCGAGGCCGTCGCCGTCGCCTACCGGCAGGGCCTGATCGTCCCGGAGCCGGCGTCGTCGGACCGATGAGGCGGGCGCGGCGCCGGGAACCCCCGCCGCCCGGCGGACGTTGACCCGGCACCGACACCCGTGCGCGTACCCCTACCCGCACCCGGAGCGCGAACCACGACACAGGGCGGCACGATGAGCGAGTTGGTCCCCGGGGGCAACGTCCCTCTGCCCGGCGGCCCCGTGCAGGTACGGGTGCCCGGCCCCTTCGACGTGTCGGCGCTCGTCACGGACGACGGCGGAAAGGTCGGCGGGGACGGGGACTTCGTCTTCTACAACCAGCCGGAGGCGCCCGGCGCCCGGCTCCTCGGCGGGACGCTCACCGTCGATCCCGCCCGGCTGCGGCCCGGTGCGAGCCGGGTGACGGTGGTGGTCAGCCCGTCGGACCCCGGGGCCGCCCTGAGCGCGCTCCCCTCCCCCGCCCTCCACGTCACCGACACCGCAGGCCGGACCCTGGCCCGGTTCACCCCCGCGCGCCCCGGGCAGGAGACCGTGCTGCTGCTCGCGGAGCTGTACCGGCGCGGCGAACGCTGGAAGCTGCGCGCCCTGGGCCAGGGGTACGCAGACGGACTCGCCGGACTCGCCCGGGACTTCGGGGTGGACGTGATCGACGACGCCCCCGTTCCGCACGGGACCCCGGCCCCGCCCACCGCGTTCACCTCCGACGCGGACGGCTTCCTCGGCCTGGTCAACTCCGCCCGGACGGCGGCCGGTTCCCCGCCGCTGACCGCGGACGCCCGGCTGGTCTCCGCGGCCGGGGCGCACGCCGCCGCGATGGCCGCCGCGGGCACCCTGAGCGTCGAGACACGGGACGGTCTCTCCGTGCATCAGCGTGTCGTCTCGGCCGGGTTCGCCTACCTCGCCGTCGGCGAGCACCTGGTCTCCGGCCCGCGCACCCCCGCCGAGTTCGTCTCGTACTGCCTGGGCACCGAACGCACCCGGCGCACGCTGCACGACACCGCCTTCACGCACGCCGGCTGGGGTCACGCCACCGGCGGCCCCTCGGGCGACACGTACTGGACGGCGCTGTGGGCCGTGCCGCTCACCCCGGACGGGCTGGACCGCACCACGGCGGAGGTCGTCGGCCTCACCAACCGGGAGCGGGCCGGGGCGGGGCTGCGTCCGCTGGCCGTCGACGCCGCGCTGACCCGGGCCGCGCAGGCGCACAGCGCGGACATGGTGGCCCGGGACTTCTACGCCCACACGGACCCCGACGGCGGGAAGCCCTGGGACCGGGCCGCCGCCGCGGGAGCCGCCCGGCGCACGGTCGGCGAGAACATAGCCTGCGGGCAGCGCTCCGCGGCCGGCGTGGTCGAGGGCTGGATGAACAGCCCCGGACACCGCGCCAACATCCTCAAGGCCGACTTCACCCACATCGGCGTCGGCCTGGCCGGCGGCGGACGGGCGGGCACCTACTGGACCCAGCTCTTCGGCGGCTGAACACCTGGAACGGACTCGGCACCGATCTTGGCGGAACGGCACTCTCCGGGTCAGGATGCCGGTATGAAGGGTGACCTCTTTTCCAGTGAGCACATGGTGCAGCCCGCCTCCGCGCCGGGCATGACCGTCGAGAACTCCAAGTGCATCCGCTACTCGGTGAACGGCGAGATGCTCGCCCGGCAGGGCGCGATGATCGCCTACCGCGGCGGACTCCAGTTCGAACGCAAGGGCCAGGGCGTGGGCGGCATGCTCAAGCGCGCGGTCACCGGCGAGGGGCTGCCGCTGATGGCGGTGCGCGGACAGGGCGAGGCCTGGTTCGCGCACGAGGCGCAGAACTGCTTCATCGTGGAGGTCGAGCCCGGCGACGAGTTCACGGTGAACGGCCGCAACGTCCTGTGTTTCGACGCCTCGTTGTCGTACCGCATCTCCACCGTGAAGGGCTCGGGCATCGCCGGCGGCGGGCTGTTCAACAGTGTCTTCACGGGACACGGCAGGCTGGGGCTGGTGTGCGAGGGCAGTCCGCTGGTCATCCCGGTCTCCCCGCAGTACCCGGTCTACGTCGACACGGACGCGATCGTCGGCTGGTCGGCGGGGCTCCAGACCTCCCTGCACCGTTCGCAGTCCATGGGTTCGATGCTGCGCGGCGGCTCCGGGGAGGCCGTCCAACTGCTCCTCCAGGGCGAGGGCTTCGTCGTCGTCCGGCCGAGCGAGGCAACGCCGCAGAAGGCGCAGCAGCACTGATGACCGCCTTGATCGGGATCACGGAGATCGAAGCCGCGGCCGAGCGGATCGCCGGACATGTCGTACGCACCCCGACCGTGCCCAGCCCCGGGCTGTCCGCACTGGTCGGGGTTCCGGTCACCGCGAAACTGGAGCTGCTCCAGCGCACCGGCTCGTTCAAGGCGCGTGGCGCGACGGCGAAGCTGCTGTCGCTGACCGAGGCCGAGCGGGCCGCCGGGGTCGTCGCGGTCAGCGGCGGCAACCACGGCATCGCCGTGGCGGTGATGGCCGCGGCCCTGGACGTGAAGGCGACGGTGGTCATGCCGCGCACGGCACCGGCCCGTTCCGTCGAGACCGCCGAGGAGGCGGGCGCGCTGGTGCGGCTCACCGACGGCATGGACAGCGCCTTCGCGCTCGTGACGCGGCTGCGGGAGGAGGGGCTGACCCTGGTCCACCCCTTCGACGACCCGGTGGTGATCGCGGGCCAGGGCACCGTCGGGCTGGAGTTCGAGGAGGACGCCGGGGACCTCACCGACGTGCTGGTGAGCATCGGGGGCGGCGGTCTGATCGCGGGCGTGGCCGCGGCGCGGCGGGCGCGGCGGCCGGAGCTGCGGGTGTGGGGCGTGGAGACCGAGGGCGCCGAGGCGATGTCCCGGGCGCTGGCGGCGGGCGGGCCGCTGCCCGTGGCCCTGTCGTCGATCGTCACCACACTCAGCGCCCCGGCCGTCTCGCAGGTGACGTACGAGCATGTGTCGGCGCTGGTCACCGAAGTGCTGGTGGTGTCGGACCGGGAGGCCGTGGAGGGGTCGCTGGCGCTCGCCGAGCACGCGAAGGTGTGGACCGAGCCGGCGGCCGGGTGTCTGCTGCCGGCGGCCCGGCGTGTGGTGGAGCGGGTGGGTGACGGCGCCCGGCTCGGTCTTGTGGTGTGCGGCGGCAATGCCACGGTCGCCGACATGACGTCCTGGGCGGACGGGTTCGGGTTGCGCTGACACCGTTTTCCGGCACCGGATCCGCATTTACCGCCGGTTACCCCAGGTGGGCATCGGAATTCCGGTGCCGTGCGGTCCGGTGCCGGAATTCGGGACGGACGGACGTGCGCGACCACGCAGTTCAGGGCTGGTGCGCACCGGGCCGGTCGCTTTCCCCGCATACATACTCGCGCAGGTGTTCGGCGCTTTTTGAAGAAGGGTCAGAAAGCGGCCCCGATCGCGCATTCGTTGAACGCACCCGGGCCCGCTCACCGTATCCCTGGACAAGCTGAGAGCCAGCGGTGCGAACGAGGGATGGCCATGGGCTGGGCGCACGCCTCCACACACGAGTTGGTCGCCGGACGGTACCGCCTGCTGGAGGTCGTCCACCAGGAGACGAACCGTGTCTGCTGGTCCGGGGAGGACTCCGGCACCGGCCGTCCGTGCCTGGTCACGCGGATCGCGCTCCCGGAGGAACAGGCCGACGACACCGCCCGCCGGGCCACCGGGCGGGTGGTCCGCACCTGCGAGACCGTGGAGCGGCTGTGCCCGGGGCGGATCGCCCCGGTGGTCGACGCGACCGTCGCGGACGGCGCCCTGTGGACGGTGACCGAGTGGGTCGGCGGGGTGCCGCTCGGCGATCTCCTGGACCGGCAGGGCACGTTCAACTACGTGCGCGCGGCACGGGTCGGCCTGGAACTGCTGGCCGTGCTCGACGCCGCGCACGGCGAGGGGATCACGCACGGCGAGCTGAGCCCGGGCCAGGTGTTCGTGCGCGAGGACGGCTCGGTCGTCGTCACCGGATTCGGTCTGGCCGGCGCCACCCTCGCCCCGCGGCTCACCGCGCCCTCGTACGCCTCGCCCGAGCAGGCCCGCGACGAGCGGATCGGCCCCGCGGCCGACCTGTGGACCCTGGGCGCGATCCTCTACACCATGGTCGAGGGGCGTCCGCCCTTCCGCGACCGCGGCCGGCCCGAGGCGACGCTGAAGGGCGTGGACCGGCTGCCGCTGCGCACCCCGGTCCGCACCGGTCCGCTCACCCAGGCCGTGCTGGGGCTGCTGCGCAAGGACTCCCGCGAGCGGCTGACCCGCCCGGTGGTCCGCGAGGCGCTCACCCGGGTACTGACGGAGGACCCCGACACGGCCGTGCGCGAGCTTCCGCGCCCCCGGCTGCGCGGTGTGTACGCCGCCGCCCGGGACGCGAGCCGGGGGTGGAGCGGGCGTGGCATGGTCGCCGGTACCGCTCTCGCGCTCGTCACGGTCACGGTCGCCGTCGTCGCCGCCACCCAGGGGCTGCCCGGCACCGACGACGGCTCCGCCACGGACGCCGGGCAGCGCCCCTCGGCCCCCGTCGTCCAGTCCCCCGATGACTCCTCCCCCGAGGACACCGCCCCCGCCTCGCCCACTCCCCCGCCGAGCGCGAGTCCGTCACCGTCGAAGCCGAGTGACGCGGCCCTGCCCGCCGGGTTCAGCCGCTACGACGCGCCGGAGGGCTTCTCCGTGGCCCTGCCCGGGAACTGGCGGCGACTGGACACCTCGCGGGTGCCGGGTGGGGCGTACCGGGTCGTCTTCGGCGCGTCCGGCGACCCGCGCACCCTCGCGGTCACCTACAGCGAGCGCGCGGGCGCGGACCCGGTGGCGGTGTGGCGCGACGACGTCGAGCCGGGGCTGGAACGCTCGGGCGGCTACCGGCGGATCGGCGAGATCCGGGCGACGACGTACCGGGGGCGGGAGGCCGCCGACATGCAGTGGGTGGCCCACGACGACGGCGACCGGATACGCACCTTCGGCCGCGGGTTCCTGCTCGGCGGCGGACGCAGCTTCTCGCTGCGCTGGACGACCCCGGCGGCCGACTGGGACGACGGCGAGAACGAACGGGCGCTCACCGCGTTCCTCGGAAGCTTCCGGGAGGACACGGCCTGACCGCTTCCCTCCCGTTTCCGACGGTTTTCCCTCGGGCCGGGCGGGGACCCGGACGCCATGGCGCAGATCGGATACACGATGATGACCGAGCAGGCCGGCCCGCGTGAACTCGTCGGCCATGTGGTGCGGGCGGAGGAGGTGGGGTTCGACTTCTCGGTGACCTCGGACCACTACTTCCCCTGGCTGCGCTCGCAGGGCCACTCGCCCTACGCCTGGAGCGTGCTCGGCGCCGCGGCGCAGGCGACCTCCCGCATCCCGCTGATGACATATGTGACGTGTCCGACCTTCCGCTACCACCCGGCGGTGGTGGCGCAGAAGGCGGCGACGCTGCAACTGCTGTCCGAGGGCCGGTTCCGGCTGGGCCTCGGCTCGGGCGAGAACCTCAACGAGCACGTGGTGGGCGGCGGCTGGCCGTCCGTCGACGTACGGCACGAGATGCTCCGGGAGGCCGTGGAGATCATCCGGGCGCTGTTCGACGGCGGCCACGTGAACCACCGCGGTACCCACTTCGACGTGGAGTCGGCCCGGCTGTGGGACCTGCCGGAGAGCGCGCCGCCGATCGGCATCGCCGTCTCCGGCGACCGCTCCTGCGAACTGGCGGGCGAGTTCGCCGACCTGGTGATCGCCACCGAGCCCAAGGCGGAACTGCTGGCGGCCTTCGACCGGCATGGCGGCGCGGGCAAGCCGCGCGTGGGCCAGCTGCCGGTGTGCTACGACCCCGACCGGAACGCGGCGGTCGAACGCGCCCACGCCCAGTTCCGCTGGTTCGGCAGCGGCTGGAAGGTCAACTCGGAGCTGCCCCACCCGGACTCCTTCGCGGCGGCCACCCAGTTCGTCACCCCCGACGACGTCGCCGGGTCCATCCCCTGCGGCGACGACCCGGACGCCTTCGTGGCGGCCGTGCGCCCGTACGTGGAGGCCGGGTTCACCGAGATCGCCCTGGTGCAGATCGGCGGCGAGACCCAGCACGCCTTCCTGGACTGGTCGGAGAAGACCCTGCTGCCCGCGCTGCGCGAGGCGCTGGGCGGTAGCTGAACACCCGCGGGGTACTAGAGGGCTCTACGTCCGTCCCGCTGGAGGCCACTCGTGAACACCGCCGTGCACCGGACCCTGGTCGTGCAGCTCCAGACGGGCGACACCGACCGTTTTCCCGTCCTCGCCCACTTCGCCTACGACGCGCGGGACCCGTTCGCGCTCCCCGTGGTGTTCAGCCACGACGGCCGTGTACTCGCCCGCTGGACGCTGGACCGGCAGATGGTGGGCGAGGGGCTGACCCGGCCGGTCGGCGTCGGCGACGTACGGATGCGGCCCGAGTCGCGGGGCGTGTGGGACGAACTCCGCATCGAACTGCTGGGCGACGACCGGTCCGACGGGGACCGTCACCGCGCCGTCGTGTTCGTCTGGGCCGCGGCCGTCCAGGCGTTCCTGCGCGAGACGCACGCCGTCGTCCGGCCGGGCAGGGAGCAGGTGCGCGTCGACGACTTCCTCGCGGAACTGACGGCCGAGGGCTGACCCCGCCTCAGTCGGCGGTGTGCCGGTGCCGGTGCCGGGTCCACATCGGGATCCCGAACCAGCACAGCAGGTACCAGATCACGACGCCGGTCACGACGTAGGGCACGAACCCGTTGTGGGTCGCGACGCGCAGGATCAGCAGGAGTGAGCAGGCCATGGTGGCGAGCAGCCCCACCAGGCCGAGCATGGTCAGCCGCGACGCCCACCTCACCGCCTGGGGCTTGACCAGCCGCCCGGACACGAGACGGTGCAGGGACACCGGGCCGATCAGAGCGCCGGTGGTCACGGCGCCGAGCACCACCGTCACCAGGTAGATCCGCTGGTCGGTGGCCGAGAGTTCGTCGTACTTGGACTGGAACACGACAGTGAGCAGGAAGCCGAACAGGATCTGCACGCCCATCTGCGCGACGCGTACCTCCTGGATCAGCTCCGACCACATCCGGTCGGCCCGCTCCTCCTCGGTCTCGTTGCGGCCTCTGCGCCGCCCCTCGCCGTCAGCCGTGCCCGAGTCAGTCACGGTTCCTCCCGATCGCCGTCGCCCGCGTGTTCTCCGTTCCCGTCTCTGTTCCCGCGATCCCCGCACTCAGGCGCCGGGCCGGGACGAGGACCCCCGGTTTGAGGGAACGGCGAGCGGTTACACGGGCCGGACCAGTCGGCCCGCAGGGAGGAAGTGCGAAGGATGTCCGACACACAGCTCACCGTGACGCTCAGCGGCGGCGGACTCGACGACGCGCAGACCATCGTCCGCGCCCTGGAGGACGTCTTCGGGGCACCCGACGGCCGTCCGGCCGACGAACGGGCGACGGTGCGCACCGCGACCTTCGACTCCCCGCCCTCACCGGAGGCCGCCCCGGCACCGGCGCGGGCCGCCCTGTCCGCGCCGGTGACGGTCACCGTTCAGGGCACCCCGCAGGCCGTCGAGGCGGCGAGCACGACGCTGTCGCACGCCTTCAGCACGCGCGACGAGGGAGCGGCCGCCGGCGACCAGGAGCGCGAACGGCAGCTGCTCCTGGTGCCGTGAGGCCGCGGCGCACCGGCTACCAGCGGCCCTCGACCTGGTCCTTGATCCGCCGGTCGTAGAGGTCGCGGACCGCGGCGAGCGTCCGGTCGGACAGTTCCGGGAGCCGGGCGGCGTCGGTGTTGGCGCGCGCCTGCTCGGGCGAACGGGCTCCCGGGATCACCGTGGTCACACCGGGCTGCTGGACGACCCAGCGCAGGGCCAGCTGGGCCGGGGTGTATCCCTCGGGGGCGAGCGCGGCGAACTCCGCGGCGGCCTCCACACCGGTGGCGAAGTCGACGCCGGAGAAGGTCTCGCCCTGGTCGAAGGCCTCGCCGTGCCGGTTGAAGTTCCGGTGGTCGTTCGCGGCGAAGACGGTGTCCCGGGTGTACTTGCCGGACAGCAGTCCGGAGGCGAGCGGCACCCGGGCGATGACGCCGACGCCCGCCTCCCGGGCCGCGGGCAGGACCTCGTCCAGGGGCTTCATCCGGAACGGGTTGAGGATGATCTGCACGCTCGCCACGTTCGGCCGGGCGATCGCGGTCAGCGCCTGAGCGCAGGTCTCCACGCTCACGCCGTACGCGGCGACGCGCTCCTCCTCGACCAGGGTGTCCAGGGCGTCGAAGACCTCGTCGCTGGAGTAGACGGACGTCGGCGGGCAGTGCAGCTGCACCAGGTCGACGACGTCGACGCCGAGGTTGCGGCGCGACCGGTCGTTCCACTCGCGGAAGTTGTCGAGAACGTAGTTCTGGGGGATCTGCTCGACCCGGCGGCCCATCTTGGTGGCGACCAGCACGTGCAGGTCGGGCCTGCCGCGCAGGAACGTGGCGATGGTCTCCTCGCTGCGGCCGTCGCCGTAGACGTCGGCGGTGTCGAAGAAGGTCACCCCCGACTCGGCCGCCCCCTCCAGCACCGTGAGGGCTTCCTTGTCGTCGACGTCCCCCCAGTCGGCGCCCAGTTGCCAGGTGCCGAGGCCGACCACCGACGCGTGCTGATCCGACCTGTCGAAAGTGCGCTCGTCCATGGCGTCAGTCTGTCATCCGCCGGGCGCCTGGGCGGGACGTACGGAAGCAGGGGTGAGTGGCGCCGGCCCAGCCGGGCGAACATCCGTTCCGGGGGCAGCCGGAGGTAGCGGGGCAGGTTCTCGTTTGCCCGGTCCAGGCCAAGACCGGTCCAGGTCTCGGGCTCGCACTCGACGACGGAGGTGCTGCCGCCGGGGCCGAACCCTTACCCGTAGACCCAGAGCAGCAAGGGTGGGGATGTGGAACGGCGCCACCCGGCCGAGGGGCCGGCGCGGATCAGCCGGCGGCCGCCGTGCGGCACTCCGGGTGGCCCCAGCCCTGGTCGTTCTTGGCGATGGACTCCCCCGCCGCGTACGCACGTCCGCACAGGCAGCGTCCGGGGAACTTCGCCTTGATGGTGCGCGCCGCGGAACCGTTGCTCTTGCGGGTGGTGCCCGGCTTGCGGCGCGGTGCCTTCCCGGCCGCCGGGACGTCGGGGGCGGGCGGCGGCTCCGGGGAGCCGAGGCCGCTGCCCGCGGGCTCCTGGCCCACCGCGGCCTGGCTGGCGGCGCGGTCGGCGAAGTCGTTGAGGCGGTCGCCGTCGACCTGGTGGGCGGGGACGTAGCGGAAGTCGACCGAGCGGCCGGCGAGCAGCTCGTCGATGCGCACGACCAGTTCCTGGTTGGCGACCGGCTTGCCGGCGGCCGTCTTCCAGCCGTTGCGCTTCCAGCCGGGCAGCCAGGTGGTGACGGCCTTCATGGCGTACTGCGAGTCCATGCGGACCTCGAGCGGCACGTCCGGGTCGGTCGACGCCAGCAGGCGTTCAAGCGCCGTGAGTTCGGCGATGTTGTTGGTGGCCCTGCCGAGCGGCCCGGCCTCCCAGCGGACCGGGCTCTCCGAGGCGTCGGCGACCACCCAGGCCCAGCCGGCCGGACCCGGGTTTCCCTTCGAGGCCCCGTCGCACGCGGCCACCACACGTTCACCCATGCGCCCGATCATGCCATGGCGCGGCGGGGTGCCCGGACGGGGCTCAGGCGACGTCCGTCATCTTCGGCATCTCCCCCTCGGTCCTGGTGATGTCGATCACCGAGAAGCTCGCGCCCTGCGGGTCGCTCAGCGCCGCGAACCTGCCGAACGGGGTGTCCATCGGCCCGAAGCTCAGGATGCCGCCGAGTTCGGTGGCGCGGGCCACGGCGGCGTCGCAGTCGGGGACGGTGAAGTAGACGTTGATGTAGGGCGGGACCTCGGGCGGGAAGTCGTCCCCCATGGCCATGCGGCCCAGGACGGTGCGGTCGCCGAGGTCGAAGAGGCGGAAGTCCACCGCGTCGTCCTCCATCTGCTTCGCCTTGTAGGAGAAGACCTGGGGGAAGAAGGCGTCCGACTTCCCGGGTTCGCGGGTGAAGACCTCGGCCCAGCAGTACGCGCCGGGCTCGGCCATCGCCTCGAAGCCTTCGTGGGTGCCGCTCTGCCAGACGCCGAAGACGACGCCGCTCGGGTCGCGGGCCAGACACATGGTGCCGTAGTCGCCGACCTGCATCGGCTCCATCACGACCTCGCCGCCGGCCGCCCGGATCCGCTCCGCGGTCGCCGTCGCGTCCGGGGACGCGAGGTAGAGGCACCACTGCGCGGGGCCCTCCTGGCCGGGCATGGGCGGGACCACGGCCGCCACCGCCTTGCCGTTCGCGTAGCACTCGGTGTAGTTGCCGTACTCCGACGACGCCTCGCCGAAGGTCCAGCCGAGGACGTCGCCGTAGAAGCTCTTGGCTGCCTCGACGTCGCCGAACATCGCGTCGGCCCAGCAAGGGGCCCCTTCAGGTTGCACGGCCATGGTGCCGCCTCCCGTGCGAATGACTGGTCCGGACGGCAGGGGCCGTCCGCTTCCTCACGCTAGTCACCCCCGGCCCGCCCCGCGCGCCGGAGGCACGCCTCACTTCCCGGCGTACGCCTGCTCCAGTGCGGCGATGTCGAGCTTGTGCATCGCCATCATGGCCTTGTTGGCGCGCGCGACCTTCGCGGGGTCCGGGTCGCGGAACATCTCCTCCAGCCGGATCGGGACGACCTGCCAGGACACGCCGAACCGGTCCTTGAGCCAGCCGCACGGGCCCTCCTCGCCGCCGCCCTCGGTGAGCTTCGCCCAGTAGTGGTCGACCTCGTCCTGGTTCTCGCAGGAGATCTGGAAGGAGACCGCCTCGTTGAACCGGAACTCCGGGCCGCCGTTGAGGGCGACGAACTTCTGGCCGTTGGCGGTGAAGTCGACGGTGAGGACGGTGCCGGCGGGCTGGAACGAGCCCTCGGGGTAGTGGGTGACGGCGCCGATGCCGGAGTTCTTGAAGAGGGACACGTAGAACTGGGCGGCCTCCTCGGCCGCGCCGTCGAACCAGAGACACGTGGTGAATCCGTCGGTGCTCATGACTGCCTCCTGGGCCTGGGCGTCGAACTCGGTCACCACTGTCGACCGGCGCGGACCGCGAAAGTAATCGCTCTGCTCGTGGCGAATCTGCCGCGGGCAGAGAACGCGCCGCCCGGGTCCGCGGCGGGCCGAGAGTGAACGAGTGAAGGAACGCGGCGCCGCAAGCCGCGTACCACCCACCCTCCAAGACCGTCCACGACTCGACAAGGAGCGCCGATGTCTCCACTCATCGCCGGCCCCGGCCCCGCGGCACCGCCCCGCGCGGAGGAGGGCGACACCCCCACGACCCGGTTCGACGAACAGCTCGCCGCGCAGTTGCTCGACCAGCGGATCGTGCTGCTGGGCACGCAGGTCGACGAGGTCTCCGCGAACCGGGTCTGCGCCCAGTTGCTGATCCTGTCCGCCCAGGACCCGCGCGGCGACATCAGCCTGTTCATCAACAGCCCCGGCGGCTCCGTGCACGCGGGGCTCGCCGTCTACGACACGATGCGGCTGATCCCCAACGACGTCTCGACGCTCGCCATGGGCTTCGCCGCCAGCATGGGTCAGTTCCTGCTCAGCGTCGGCGCGGCGGGCAAGCGCTACGCGCTGCCGAACGCGCGCGTCATGATGCACCAGCCCTCCGCGGGCATCGGCGGCACCACCGCCGACATCGAGATCCAGGCCGACAACCTGGAGTTCACCAAGCGGACCATCGAGCGGATCACCGCCGAGCACACGGGCCAGACCCCGGAGACCATCTCCCGGGACGGCGACCGCGACCGCTGGTTCACGGCCGAGGAGGCCAAGGAGTACGGCATCGTGGACCGGGTCGTCCAGTCCCTCGCGGACGTACGCCCGGCCGCCCCCGCCCGACGGATGGGACTGTGACATGGGGAGCTACACGATTCCGAACGTCGTCGAGCGCACCCCGCAGGGCGAGCGGTCCTACGACGTGTTCAGCCGGCTGCTGTCGGAGCGGATCATCTTCCTGGGCACCGAGATCGACGACGGCGTGGCCAACGTCGTGATCGCGCAGCTCCTGCACCTGGAGTCGTCGGCCCCGGAGACCGAGATCGCCGTCTACATCAACTCCCCGGGGGGCTCGTTCACCTCGCTGATGGCGATCTACGACACGATGACGTTCGTGCAGGCGCCGATCTCGACGTTCTGCGTCGGGCAGGCGGCGTCCACGGCGGCCGTGCTGCTGGCCGGCGGGGATCCGGGGCGGCGGTTCGTGCTGGAGCACGCGCGGGTCCTGCTGGGTCAACCCGCCAGCGGCGGCCGGCAGGGCACGGTCTCCGACCTGGCGCTGCAGGCCAAGGAGATGGTCCGGATCCGCTCCCAGGTCGAGGAGGTGCTGGCCCGGCACACCCGTCACGACGTCGCGGCCCTGCGCGCCGACATGGACCGCGACAAGGTGTTCACCGCCGAGGAGGCGGTGGCGTACGGGCTGGCCGACGAGGTACTCGCCCGGCGCGTGGCGAGGGTGTGAGGAACCGGGCCGGCGTCGCACGGGGCGCCGGCCCGGACGGTCGCTCAGGCGGCCAGGCACATCCCGTCGTACCGCGCGCCGGAGGCGCCCCGGCCGGCGCCCGCGCCGGTGTGCCGCGAGGTGAGGCGGACCAGCTCTCCGTGGGCCCGGGCCAGCAGGTCGCCCAGGGAGAGCCCGAGGGCGCCCGCGGCGGCGGCGAGCACTTCCGACGACGCCTCCTTGCGCCCGCGCTCCACCTCCGACAGGTACGGCATGGAGATCCGGGCGGCGTCCGACACCTCCTTCAGGGTCCGCTCCTGGGCGAGGCGTTCGCCGCGCAGGACGTCGCCGACCAGATCGCGCCAGAGGGGTTCGCGGACGGTGGGCGGCCTTCGCTCGGGGGGCACCGGCGGGACGGCGGGGCGGGCTCCCGGGCGCGTGGCCTGCGGGCGCAGCGGAATGACGCGGGCTTCGTTCGGCACGTGGCTGGTCACCTCCTCAGCCTAGGAGCCCGGCCGCGTCACGGAAGGGGCCGGCGTTCCGCCCTGAGGGAAATCCGCGGGTGACGGGCGCCACCCGCGGGACTACGCTGAGAGAGGAGGCATCACCCCGCGACGACGCGGCGGCACCCGTTTTCCGCCACCCGTGAGAACGGGGGGTATGTGCTGCCGTGACCCGGGTACCCGCAGGCGGGAAAAAACCTAGGGAGACGTCTGAACCGTGACTTTCGTGGGAGAGGTAAGGGAGACCGCCGTGGTCCGGCCGCAAGCGCAGGTTGTCGGGAAGACCGCCGGGGGCGGGACGGGTGACGGAACTCTGCCCGGGGTCGTGGACCCCCGCACCGTGGCGCCGCGTGACGCGCGGCAGCTGTCCCGCCAGTTCTTCCAGCGCCTGACGGAGCTCGAAGAGGGCACGCACGAGTACCAGTACGCGCGCAACACCCTGATCGAGATGAACATGTCGCTCGTGCGGTTCGCCGCCGGCCGTTTCCGCGGTCGCGGGGACGACATGGAGGACATCGTCCAGACCGGCATGATCGGCCTGATCAAGGCCATCGACCGGTTCGAGCTGTCGCGCGAGGTCGAGTTCACGTCGTTCGCGCTGCCGTACATCGTCGGCGAGATCAAGCGCTTCTTCCGGGACACCACGTGGGCGGTGCATGTGCCGCGCCGGCTCCAGGAGCTGCGCGTGGAGCTGGCCAAGGCCCGCGAGGAACTCTCCTCCCGCCTGGACCGCGAGCCCACCGTGGCCGAACTCGCCACGCTGATGAACATCGGCGAGAACGAGGTGATCGAGGGCCAGATCGCGTCCAACGGCTACAACTCGTCCTCTCTGGACGCGGCGCTGACCGGCGACGGTCCGGAGAACGGCGAGTCGGTACTGGCCGACTTCATCGGTGTGGAGGAGGACGGGCTGCGGCTCGTCGAGGACTTCCACTCGCTCGCGCCGCTGATGGCCGAGCTGAGCGAGCGCGACCGCCGGATCATCCACATGCGGTTCGTCGAGGAGGCCACCCAGGCCGAGATCGGCGCGGAGCTCGGCTGCTCGCAGATGCACGTGTCCCGGCTGATCAAGCGGATCATCACGCGGCTGCGCGAGGGCATGCTGGGCGAACTCGGCTGCGCCTGACCCGGCGGTGCCCGTGGTTCTTCGTGGTGCTCCTCACACTTCGATGAGGAGCACCACATTCACGTTCACGCCTCGGAGAGCGGCACCACGGCACGCACCCGCTTGCCGACCGGGACGGGTTCGACGACGACGGTCTCCGCCAGGGCGTGCACGATCTCCAGGCCGTGGTGCCCCACGCGTTCGGGGTCCTTGGGGAACCGCTCGGGCACCGCGCCGCTGCTGTCGTAGACGGTCACCGCCACCGAGGCGCCGGTGCCCTCCAGTTCCAGGATGTACGGGCCCTTGCTGTGGCGGTCGGCGTTGGTGACGAGTTCACTCACCACCAGCAGGACCGCGCCGTCGGAGCGGGCACCGATCAGGGCGCACCACTCGGTCCTCAGCCGGTCGAGGAAGAGCGCGGCGAAACCTCGCGCCTGCGCTATGCATCCCGGCTCACCGGAGTAGTGTGCCGCCCGCCTCAGCGGTTCAACGGGGACGTCGAAACCAGTAGGTATCACTGCCCCGTCCACGTGTTCGGTCATGCGTGTCTCTCTCGGAAGCCGGACTGGCCGGACGCTGCTGCACCCGTCCTCGTACCCCGACTCGCGCGGCGCAGTCCCCGTCTTCTCGTAGTGCGGGCATCGTCACAGTGGAGCGGGGAACCCGAGAAGGCGGGAAGGGGTGCGATGAACGAGCTGATGGCCGCGCGAAGCATCACCACCCGGCCGGTGGTGACCCTCGGCGGCGACGCCGTCGCCCACGTCAAGGACACCGTATGCGACGCCGCCGCGGCCCGGATCACCGGTTTCACGCTGACCGGGCGAGGGCTGCTGTCCGGCTCCCTGAAGGACGGCCTACCCTGGGCGGCCGTGTACGCGCTGGGCCACGACGCGGTGATGATCCGCGACCGGCGGGGTCTGGTGAACTCCGCGGCCATGACGGCGCGGCAGCAGCCCCTGCGGGCCCGGCTGCTGGGCGCGCGGGTGCTGACCGAGGCCGGCGCCGAGGTCGGCACGGTGCTCGACGTCGTCGTGGAGGGCGGCACCGCCGGGCGGGTCGTCGGCTTCCGGGTGGCGGCGAGCCGGCGGTTCGTGCCGGGGCCGGCCCGGCACCGGCGGCGGGTGTACGTGCCGCGCGGCGGGACTCTCTCGGTCACCGGTCGCGCCCTCGTCCTGCCCGAGGACGCCGTCCGGCACGTCGCCGACGATCTGCCGGGCTTCAGCTCCCTGGTGGGCGGTGTGCCCGGCCCGTGGCGGGGCTCGCTGCCGTGATGCTGTTCACCGAGGTGCGGGGGCTGCCGGTGGTGCCGTCGGCCGCCGGGGCCGGTCCGCTCGGCACCGTGGTATCCCTGACCGTCGACGTCACCTCCGGCAGCGTGAGCGGCGTCCGGTTCCGCGTCGGGCACCTGCACCGGGAGAAGGTGCTGGCCTGGGACGCGGTGGTCACGATCGGGCCGAGCGCCGTCCGGGTCCGGTCCACGGGCGGTACCGAGCCGGTCGTGACCCACCACGACCTGCTCGGCCGCCGGGTCCTGACCGAGGCGGGCACCGCGCAGGGCACGGTGCTGGACGCCGCCTTCGACACGGCGACGGGCCGTGTCCTCGCGGTCTTCACCACCAGGGGCGAGGTGTCGCCCGGCCGCCTGCTGGGGCTCGGCGACCACGCCTTGGTGGTTCGCGCCGCCTGAGCGGCGCCCCCGGCCGGCCGCGCGGACGGCCCTGTCGGCGGGCGGGCCCGGCGGGGCCTGCTTAGCGTGGCAGCGTGAGTGCGCGAAACCCCTCCGGACCCCCTGGCAGGGCCGCACCCCCCGGTCGGGCGGTCCCCCGGCACGGCTGGGCGCAGGCCCTGGCCACCGTGCTGGCCGCGCTGGTCGCCATGGGCGTCGCGGCCGCGCTCGGACTGTGGGCGGCCGGGGCCGCGAACCTGCCCGACAACGCCTTCCCGCGGGTGGTCGTGGCGACCGTCGTCACCGCCCTGGGCGGCGCGCTGGAACTGGCCGGAGACGCCGGGGAGTTCGCCGACACCGACGCGGGACTGACCGTGATGCCGCTGTCCGTCACCCTGACCGGTGCGCTGGTGATCGCCTACGGCTTCCTGCGGCCGTTGCGCCACCGCGCCGTCGCCGGTGCCCCGGAGCTGGCCGGCTGGGCCGGGCGGATCGCGTTCCTGTGGCTGCTCGCCCTCCTCGGGCTGGCCTTCGCCGCGCGGCAGACCTTCGAGGTCTCGCTCGGCGAGGGTGCGCTGAGCGACCTCGGCGACCTGTTCGGCATCACCCCGACCGTCGGTTTCACCGCGGACGTGCCGCTGACCGTGCTCTTCGGACTCCTGTGGCTGGCCGGGGTGCTGGTGCTCGCCCTGCTGGTCTCACGCGGGGCGCCGCTGCCCGGCCGGCTGCTGCGCCTGCAGACGTCGGTGCGGCCGGCGGCGTACGCGATGGTCGCGCTGCTGCTCGCCTACGTCGTCATCGGCGTCGTCGTCGGCCTGGTCGTCGCCGGGACGCGCGGGCATCCGGCGGACACCTTCGCCGTGCTGCTCCTTGGCCTGCCGAACCTGGCGTGGCCGGCGCTCACGATCGGCCTGGGCGGGACCTGGAACGGGCGGGTCGAGGGGCCGTTCGGGCTGCCGATGCCGCGCGTGGTGGACGAGGTGCTGCGCACGGAGGACGTCTCGACCGTGAACCTGGGCACGCTCACGGAGCAGGACGGGCGGATGTGGTGGCTGCTGGTCGCCGCGGCGGTCCTGGTCGTGGCGGCCGGGTTCGTCATGGCACTCCGCTCACCGGCCAGGATGCCGGTCTGGCTGCACGCGATGCACCTGGCCGTGGCCCTGGCGCTGACGGTCCTGATGATCGGCCTCGTCGGCCGCGTCTTCGCCCACTACGGGCTGTCCGTACTCGGCATCGGCGACCTCGGCGGCGGCCTGTCCGGCCGGCTCTTCCTGCGGCCGCGACTGTGGGGCGCGGTGGGTCTCGCCCTGCTGTGGGGTCTGGTCGCGGGAACACTCGGCGCGCTGCTCGCACGGTGGGCGGGCCGGCGGACGGGCCGGGCTGCGACGGGCTCCTAGGTCCTGTCCGACGACTCCCGTCGTCCGCCCGTGGGGCGGGTCCGGCGGCGTCCGGTACGTGCGATCACAAGGCCCGGAGCGCCTGCGATGAGGGTCCCACAGTACAGACGGGGATCGTCGGACAGGCGCCGGGGGCGGTCCGACGTGTCCTCGGGGCGCCTGCGGCGCAGGGGTCAGGCCACCGGGACGACGAGGGGCGGGGAGGCCCGTTGCATGCGGAGTGCGTCCACGGACTCGGCCATCAGCTCGTACTCGGTGGTGTCGTCCCTGGTCGCGATCCGCACCAGGTGACCCGCGGCCAGTTCGTCGGCGACCAGTTCCTGCTGGAGGTCGTCGGCGCACCAGGTGCGCAGCACGCGCGGCACGTCGGGCGCGTCGTCGGCGACGGGGGTCAGGGCGGCGCGCGGTAAGTGGGGGGTGTCGGGCTGCGGGTCCAGCCGCTCGGCCATCCAGGAGGCGCGGTCGCGCAGCCACCACAGGGCCAGGGCGAGGGTGGGAGCCCGGTAGGTACCGAGCGGGACACCGATGCGCCGGCCGTCACAGACGCCGTAGGCCGTGACGTGGCACAGGAACTCGTCGTGCACTGCTACCCTCCCCCGTCACCCACCGCCTGCCGGTCGGGCAGGGCGTCCGTGCGGCTCGTGTGCTGTGCGTGAGGGCGCTGTCGCATGGTGTGAGAGGCCCTAGAGGTGAGTATGTTCACCGATGAATCACTGTCACCATGAATTTCCGGCCAGTCTCCTGGCATATTCACGGCAGTTGATGGCCGAAAGCCGACCCGTGCCGTCGGGAATCCCGATTCCGGGTGGACGGTCCACCGGCGGCCGCGCGGGGTGCCGCCATGACCCCGGGGGTAATCGACGGTGCCCGCAGGTGCGGGCATGGTTGCGGTACCGGGTCGCCGAGACCGGGATCCGGTCCCTGACCAGCGCACACGACCTCGATGGAGGCTGATCGCCATGTCCGCATCCGCACCCGCCCGCCGCCACGAAGACGCCGTCGCCCGCTACTTCGAGGCATGGAACGCGGCACCGGACACGCGGGCCAAGGCGGTCGCCGCGGCCTGGACCAATGACGGCTGTTACACCGACCCGCTGGCCGAAGTCCGCGGCCACGAGCAGATCGCGGCCGTGATCGCGGCGGCGCACGAGCAGTTCCCCGGCTTCGCCTTCCGGCTGTCCGGTGCCGTGGACGGGCACCACGACACGGCGCGCTTCTCCTGGGAGCTGGTGAGCGAGGCCGACGGCTCCGCACCGGTGGCCGGGTTCGACGTGGTCACGCTCGACGACGAGGGCCGGATCAGCGCCGTGTTCGGCTTCCTGGACCGGGTGCCCGCCGGGGCGTGAGGGTGCCCGGGGAACGACCCGAGTCCCGGAGGGGGGGGGCCCCCCCCCGGCTCGGTAAAAAAAAAAGATCAGGCGCACAACAAGAGATAGTGTTTGTGTGG
>NZ_JBHXNW010000033.1:17134-24914 GCF_042717365.1 Streptomyces sp. NPDC058534 | reverse complement strand
GGGGCGCGGGCGCACCCACCCGACCCCGGGCGGGGGCCCCCGCCCCCCGGGACTCGGGTGTGTGGTGGTCGTGCCCCTACTTGTTGACGATCTTGTCGATCCGGGCCAGTTCGTCGGAGCCGAAGTCGAGGTTCCTGGTGGCCGAGACGCTGTCCTCCAGCTGCTGCGGGCTGCTCGCGCCGACCAGCGCCGAGGTCACGCGGCCACCGCGCAGCACCCACGCGAGCGCCATCTGGGCCAGCGACTGGCCGCGGGACTTCGCGATCTCGTCCAGGGCGCGCAGCCGGCCGACCAGTTCCTCGGTGACCGCCTCGGACTTGAGGAACGGGCTGTCGCTCGCGGCGCGCGAGTCCTCCGGGATGCCGTCGAGGTAGCGGCCGGTGAGCAGGCCCTGCTCCAGCGGGGAGTAGGCGATGGAGCCGGCCTTCAGCTCGTCGAGGGCGTCCAGCACGCCGCCGGTCTCGGGGCGGCGGTCGAGCATGGAGTAGCGCGGCTGGTGGATCAGCAGCGGGGTGCCCAGCTCGCCGAGGATGCGGGCGGCCTCGCGGGTCTGCTCCGCGGAGTAGTTCGAGACGCCCACGTAGAGCGCCTTGCCCTGCTGCACCGCCGTGTGCAGGGCGCCCATCGTCTCCTCCAGGGGAGTCTCCGGGTCGGGGCGGTGGGAGTAGAAGATGTCGACGTAGTCCAGACCCATGCGGGTCAGGCTCTGGTCGAGGGAGGACAGGACGTACTTCCGCGAGCCCCATTCACCGTACGGACCGGGCCACATCAGGTAGCCGGCCTTGGTGGAGATGACCAGCTCGTCGCGGTACGACCCGAAGTCGGCCTTCAGCGCCTCGCCCAGGGCGGACTCGGCGGAGCCGGGCGGCGGGCCGTAGTTGTTGGCGAGGTCGAAGTGGGTGACGCCGAGGTCGAAGGCGCGGCGCAGGATGGCGCGCTGGGTCTCGGCGGGGCGGTCCGGGCCGAAGTTGTGCCACAGGCCGAGCGAGAGCGCGGGGAGCTTCAGGCCGCTGCGTCCGGTGCGCCGGTAGGGCATGTCCGCGTAGCGGTCGGGGTGTGCGGTGTACAACGCGACTCCAGAGGGGTTGGGCACCCGGGTACGGGTAGTGGCGGATCCGGCTGGAACCGTCCCCCACTCTGGCGTGACCTGCGTGCAGTGGTCCAACAGAAGAATCCGATGGGATTGCGCGGTTACGCTTCTCAATCATGGAACTGCGTCATCTTCAGCATTTCGTGGCGGTCGCCGAGGACCAGCACTTCACCCGTGCGGCGGAACGGCTGCTGGTGTCCCAGTCGGGTCTGTCGGCGTCCATCCGGGCGCTGGAGCGGGAACTGCGGGCGCCACTGTTCGTGCGCACCACCCGCCGGGTGACGCTGACGGAGGCCGGGCGGGCGCTGCTGGGCGAGGCGGAGCGGATCCTCGCCCAGGTGCGGTCGGCGCACGAGGCGGTGGCCGCCGTGCAGGGGGTGCTGCGCGGCACGCTCTCGCTGGGCGCCGAGCAGTGCATCGCCGGGGTGCCGGTGGCGGGGCTGCTGGCCGCGTTCCGGCGGCTCCACCCGGACGTGGAGATCCGGCTGCGGCAGGCGGGCTCCGGCGAGCTGGCCGAGGAGGTGGCGGCCGGCCGGCTCGACCTGGCCTTCGCCTACCGCACGCAGGCCGACACCGAACAGCTGCGCTCGGTCCCGCTGTCGGGCGAGCCGATGACGGTGCTGTGCCACCCCGACCACCGGCTCGCGGCGGACGGCGCGGTGCTCAGCCCGCACGATCTCGCCGACGAGGTCTTCGTCGACTTCCACCCGGACTGGGGTCCGCGCCGCGTCACCGACGCCGTCTTCGCCGCGGCCGGCGTACGGCGGACCGTGCCGCTGGAGGTGAACGACGTGCACGGGCTGCTCGACCTGATCGACGAGAACCTCGGCATCGCGGTCGCGCCGCGGCACTTCCGGCACAAGCGGGCGGCGCTCACCTCACTGCCGTTGAAGGACTCGGGCGCCTCGGAGTACGAGACCATCGCGCTGCTGCCGCCCGTCCAGGCCACCAGCCCGGCGGCCCGGGCGCTGATGGGGCTGCTGGAAACGGGGAGCGGGTGAGGGCGGACTGCGCGATGGTGGACGCATGCATGCGAAGGACATCCTCATCGAGGGCTACGGCCGTATCCGGGAAGAGGTCCACGCCGCCGTCGCGGGGCTCGACGCCGACGGCCTGAACGCCCGCCCCGCCGACGACGCCAACTCCGTCGCCTGGCTGGTCTGGCACCTCACCCGCGTCCAGGACGACCACATCGCGGACGCCTTCGGGCTCGACCAGGTGTGGTTGGCCGACGCGTGGGAGAAACGCTTCGGCCTGGGCCTGCCCCGCCACGACACCGGGTACGGCCACAGCTCCGCGAAGGTCGCGAAGGTGCGGGTCGACTCGGCCGCCCTGCTGACCGGCTACTACGACGCCGTGCACGAGCGGACGCTCGGGGCGCTGCGCTCCCTGGCCGCGAAGGACCTGGAGCGGATCGTGGACGACAACTGGGATCCGCCGGTCACACTCGGCGCGCGGCTGGTCAGCGTCCTGTCCGACGATCTCCAGCACGTCGGACAGGCCGCCTATGTGCGCGGGCTCGTTCAGAGCGCCGCCGCGTAGCCCGGCAGGACGACGTCCTCGATCAGGGCCTCGCGCTCGTCGAACGGGACGAAGGCGCTCTTGAGGGCGTTCACCGTCACCGTGCGCAGGTCCTCGACCGTCCAGCCGGCCTGCTCGACGAGCAGCGACATCTCGCGGGTCATCGTCGTGCCCGAGACGAGGCGGTTGTCGGTGTTGAGGGTGACGCGGAAGCCGAGGTCCTTCAGCGAGGTGATGGGGTGCTCGGCGATCGAGGTGGCCGCGCCGGTCTGGAGGTTGGAGGTCGGGCACATCTCCAGGGCGATCCGGCGGTCGCGGACCCAGCCCGCGAGTCGGCCCAGCTTGCCGGAGGCGAGGTCGGGGATGTCGTCGGTGATGCGCACGCCGTGGCCGATGCGCTGGGCGCCGCACACCTGGAGGGCCTGGTGGATGCTGGGCAGCCCGTGCGCCTCCCCGGCATGGATGGTGAAGGGCACGTTCTCGCGGCGCAGGTGCTCGAAGGCGTCGAGGTGGTCGGCGGGCGGGAAGCCGTCCTCGGCGCCGGCGATGTCGAAGCCGACGACACCGGCGTCCCGGAAGGCGACCGCGAGGTCGGCGGTGGCGCGGGTGCGGTCGAACATCCGCATGCCGCACAGCAGGGTGCCGACCCGGACCGGGGTGCCGGCCACGGCGGCCTTGGCCATGCCGGCGGCCAGGCCCTCCTGGACGGTCTCGACGACCTCGGCGAGGGTCAGACCGCCGCCGGTCATCAGCTCGGGGGCGTAGCGGACCTCGCCGTAGACGACGCCGTCGGCGGCGAGGTCGAGGACGTACTCCTCGGCGGTGCGCAGGAGGCCCTCGCGGTTCTGCATCACGGCGAGGGTGTGCTCGAAGGTGGCGATGTAGCGCACCAGGTCACCGGAGTTGGCGGCCTCGTAGTACCAGCCGGCCAGCTCGTCGGGGTCGGTGGTGGGCAGGGTGTGGCCGACCGACTCCGCCAGCTCCACGACGGTCGCGGGGCGCAGGCCGCCGTCGAGGTGGTCGTGCAGCACGGCCTTGGGGAGGCGGCGGAGGGTTTCGGCGTCTATGCGCGTAGATGACATGTGCGGTGGTTCCTCGGCGGGGTCTGAGCGGAAGATCGGGACAGTTCAGGCGGCGGCGGGCTGGAGCAGGTCCCAGCGGTTGCCGTAGAGGTCCTGGAAGACGGCGACCGAGCCGTAGGGCTCGTGCCGGGGCTCCTCCAGGAAGGTCACGCCGGCGGCGGTCATGCGGGCGTGGTCGCGGGCGAAGTCGTCGGTGTGCAGGAAGAAGCCGACCCGCCCGCCGGTCTGGTCGCCGATCCGGGATCGCTGGGCCTCGCCCTTGGCGCGGGCCAGCAGCAGCGCGGTGCCCTGCCCGGGGGTGCCGGGTTCGACGACCACCCAGCGGGAGCCGTCGGGCCGGGGCGCGTCCTCGGCCAGGCGGAAGCCGAGGGCCTCGGTGTAGAAGCGGATCGCCTCGTCGTAGTCGTCGACGACGAGGGCGACCAGGGCGATACGTGTCATCGGGACCTCTCGGGACAGGCGGTTGACCGGAGAGGTTATACGTAAAACCCTCCGCGACGCCAGTCTCCGGTCCTACGCCTCCCGCCCGAGGTGCGGGCGGACTCCCGCCCGAGGTGCGCGCGCGACCCGTCCACTACCGTCACGGCCATGAAGATCACCGGACCACCGCGCGAACCCGGGCGGCGCAAGCAGGACGTACTGGCCCGTCTGGACGAGGAGCTGGACATCTGGGTGGCGACCGCCGACGCCGGAGGCCTGCCCTGCATGGTCCCGCTGTGGTTCGTGTGGCACGAGGAGTCGGTCTGGCTGTGCACGCGCCTCACCAACCCGACCGGCCGAAACCTGCGAAACGGCGGCCGGGTCCGGCTGGCGTTCGGGCACACCCGGGACGTCGTGCTGATCGACGGGGAGGTGGAGACGTTCGGCCTGCGGGAGGCACCGGCCGCGGCAGCCGGGGCGTTCCTCGCGAAGACCGGCTGGGACCCGCGCGAGGACAGCACGTCGTACGCCTGGTTCCGGGTACGCCCGCTCGCGGTGCAGGCGTGGCACGAAGAGCGCGAGTTGAGGCAGCGGCACATCATGCGGGACGGCGCCTGGACCGCGTGACGGAGGTCAGCCGGTCCGGGCGCCGTCGAGCCGTGCCAGTTCCCCGTCGCTGAGGCGCAGCGCGCCCGCGGCGACGTTCTCGGCGAGGTGGCCGGGGTTCCCGGTGCCGGGGATGGCGAGGACGTGCGGCCCCTGGTGCAGGGTCCAGGCGATCCTCACCTGTGCGGGGCTCGCCCCGTGCGCCCGGGCGACCGCGCGGACGTCCTCGTCGTGGGCCGAGCCGGCGCCTCGCGGTCCGGCCTCGCCGGCGATGGCGAAGAACGGCACGAAGGCGATGCCCCGCTCGCGGCACCGGACGAGGAGGTCGTCGGTGGCGGGGTCGTGGAAGCCGAGGCCGTACCGGTTCTGCACACAGACCACGGGCGCGATGGCCCGGGCCTCGTCGAGGTGCCGGGGCTCGACGCCGGAGAGGCCGAGGTGGCGGATCAGGCCCGCCTCACGCAGTTCGGCGAGTACCCCGAAGTGCTCGGCGACCGAATCCTGCCGCATGCGGCGCAGGTAGACGACGTCGAGGTGGTCGCGGCCGAGCTGGCGGAGGTTCTCCTCGACATGGGCACGCAGGTCCTCGGGACGGGCCGAGGTGCCCCACTCCCCCGACCAGTCGCGGTACGGGCCGACCTTGGTGGCGATCACCAGGTCGTCGGCGTAGGGCGCCAGCGCGCTGTTGATCAGTTCGTTGGCGGAGCGCAGCGAGGAGAAGTAGAAGGCGGCCGTGTCGATGTGGTTGACGCCGAGTTCGACGGCTCGGCGCAGCACGGCGAGTGACTGTTCCCGATCGCTCGGCGTGCCGAGATGGAAGGCGGCGCTGCCCGTCAGCCGCATCGCGCCCAGGCCGATGCGACGGACGGGCAGGTCGCCGAGGTGCCAGGTGCCGGCCGACTCCGCGGTAATCGTTTCCGAGGCCATCGGCGGAGTTTCGCACACCTGCGCGGGTCAGCAGTACAGGTTGCCACCCGGGGAGACGCCGAGGATCTGGCTGAACTGCTGGTACTTGGTGACGCGGCTCTGGACCTGCGCCGGGTTCTTCCCGTCGCACTCCAGGGAGCCGTTGATGGAGCGGATCGTCTGGCCGAAGCCGGCGCCGTTGACCATGGCGTTGTGCGGGGTCATGGTGCCCGGTCCGGACTGGGTGTTCCAGTACCACAGGGCGGTCTTCCAGGCGACGGCCGAGTCGTTCTGCACCAGCCAGGGGTTGCCCAGCAGGTTGATGCCGAGCGCGTCGCCCGCGGCCTTGTAGTTGAAGTTCCAGCTGAGCTGGATCGGCCCGCGCCCGTAGTAGGCCGCCTGGCCGGCCGGACAGCCGTAGGGTTGGCTCCAGTCGCAGTAGTGCGGGTAGTTGGCGGTGTTCTGCTCGACGACGTGCACGAGTCCGCCGGTCTCATGGCTGACGTTGGCGAGGAAGGCCGCGGCCTCCTGCTTCTTGGTGGCGTCGCCGCCGGTGTTGGCGAAGCCGGGGTAGGCGCTGAGCGCGGCGGTGAGGCCGCTGTAGGTGTAGAAGGAGTTCCGACCCGGGAACATCTGGTTGAACTGGGCCTCGCTCACCACGAAGTTGCCGACCGGCGTACCCGGGCCGCCGCTGCAGGCGTACGGCTCCCAGTACCAGGTGCTGATCAGCGGGTCGTAGCCCGGGTTGGCGTGCTCGGCGATGTACGCCTTGCCGTCGGTGTAGCGGACGACGTCGCCGGCGTTGTAGTTCTTGCCCGCCGTCCAGGCCGGGTAGCTCGAACACGCGGCGGCGGACGCCTCGGTGGCGGGCAGGAGCGCGGGCACGGCGCCCGCGAGGGCGAGCACGGTCACCAGGGCGGAGATACGGCGCCTCGACACAGGACTGCCTCCTTCGACGGGCACGGCCGCTCCCGCACAAGGCAGGCCGGAGCGATGCCTTGCGCGCACGTGCCGGTCCTGCCGGTCACGGCGTCGGGGGCGGCCGTAGTGGGGGGTGTGACGCACACTCAACCGCGTTGGTATGTACCAGTCAAGGGTGTAGACCAGTCGGACTCGGCCGGATTCCGGCCTGGCGCGGACTCGCCGTACCGTGCCCGCTCGTCACCGTCCGGACCCGGTCGGGAGAATCGCCGTATGGCCACCACGACCCACCCGCTCGTCACCGAGGCGCACCGGCTCGCCGACGACCTGCTCGCCCCGTCCGCCCAGTGCGTCGACCAGGACGTCGTGCCCAGGAGTCATATCGAGGCGGTCCGGCGCTCCGGGCTGCTCGGGGTGAGCGCGCCCGTGGAGTCCGGCGGGGCCGGTGCCCCCGACCGGGTCGCCAGGGAGGTCGCCGAGATCCTGGCCGGGGCGTGCTGCTCCACGTGGTTCGTGCAGACCCAGCACCACACGCCGGTACGGCTGCTGGCGAAGGCGGCGCCCGGACTCGCCGTCCGCGAACGCCTGTTGCGTCCGCTCGCCACCGGCGAACTGCTCGCGGGCATCGCCTACGCGCACGTCCGGGCCCATCCCCGGGTGCCGGTGCGGGCCACCGCCGAGCGGGGCGGTGTGCGCTTCGACGGCACCGTGCCCTGGTACACGGGCTGGGGCCTGAACGACCTGATGCTGCTCGCGGGCGTGACGGAGGCCGACGAGGTGGTGTTCGTCTTCACCGACGCCCGCGAACAGCCGGGGCTGCGGGCGTCGCCGCCGATGCGGCTGGTGGCGCTGACGGCCGCGCGGACGGTGTCGCTGACGCTGGACGGCCTGTGGGTACCGGAGGAGTCGGTCGTACTGCGCACCCCGCGCGAGGAGTTCGCCCGCGTCGACGTGGACCGCATCACCAACACGTCCCCGGCGGTCTTCGGCCTCGCGTACGCCGCGCTGGACCTGCTCGGCGCCACGCCCGGCGAGCGTGGCGCGGCCGACGCCCTGCGCGCGCGGCTGGACGAGGTGCGGGAGCGGGCGTACGCGCTCGCCGACCACCCCGTCCCGCACGAGCACGTCGAGGAGCGGCTGGCGCTGCGGTCGCGGGCGTACGAGCTCCTGCGGGCGGGCCCCCCCGCCGCCCGGGGGGGCGGGGGGGGGGGGGGCCCCAGATGGGTGCGCCCCC
>NZ_JBHXNW010000033.1:0-17124 GCF_042717365.1 Streptomyces sp. NPDC058534 | reverse complement strand
ACTCCCCGGTCGCGGTGGGGCTGGGGGGGGGGCCGGGGGGTTCCGTCCACGTGGGGGGGCCCCCGCCCCCGGGGGGGGGGGCGGGGGGCGGGCGGGCCACGAGTGTGGACAGCCCGGCCCAACGGCTCGCGCGGGAGGCGGTGTTCCTGTTGATCCAGGGCCAGACGGCACCGGTGCGCGAGGCCCACCTGGCCGCGCTGGCCTCCGTCTAGACCCGGATTTCGCACATGCCTCGTTCGGTTGGATCGAGGCATGTGCGGTGCCGGATGGGTGGTCTGTTCGTTGATGTGATGTGTCGATGATTTCGCGTGCCAAGCGGCCACGAGTGCACCGTCCACGGATGAACGTGGAGATCGCACCGGTGGTGGAGAGGCGTCTGGGTGCTCTGCCTGCCTCTGCCGAGTTTCTGCGCCGGCTTGACGTGGCCGGGATCATCGACGGGCTGTGTCCGGTGCGTGAGGTCGCGCATCTCACCCATGGGCAGGTCATCGAGGTGCTGGTCGCCAATCGGCTGTCCGCGCCCGCGCCGCCGGTACGGATCGGTGACTGGGCCCGGGAGTGGGCGGTGGAGGAGGTCTTCGGGATCGAGGCGGACCTGCTCAACGACGACCGCATCGGCCGGGCACTGGACGCCATCGCGCCCGAGCTGGACCGCCTCGTGGGCACCGTCGGTGCGAGCGCGATCGCCGAGTTCGTGGTCGATGTCTCGCGCTTGCACTGGGACATGACCAGCATCTCCCTGCATGGCGCCTACGAGAGGCCGGAAGAGGGGTTCCCGCAGGTCAAGTTCGGTCATCCCAAGGACCGCCGGGCGGATTTGAAGCAGATCCGGGCCGGGATCGCGATCTCGGCGGACGGAGGCATCCCCGTTTTCCACGTGCCTACGACGGCGGAGCCGGCGAGGTCTCCCAGGTCGTCGGGGCGATGACGGCCCTGCGTGAACTGGCCGCGCCCCGCGACTTCCTGATGGTCGGCGACTCGGAACTGATCTCCTACGGCAACCTGCTGGCCCTTCAGGAAGCCGGGGTGAAGTTCATCGCCCCGGCGCCTGCGGCCAAGATTCCCGATGGCCTGTTCGCCGGCCTCGACGCGGGCCAGGCCCGCCTGGTCGACTACGCCGCCGGGCGGGACGCGGGAAAGCCACCCGCGCAGCGTGGCCAGTACCGCGTGCTGGAAGACACCCAGACGCTGGCTGGTCCACGCAAGCGGGACCCGCAGGTCACCATGCGGCGGATCCTGGTCCACTCCAGCGCCAACGCCCAAGCCCAGCAGGCCGCCCGCACCCGGCGCCTGGACAAGGCCCGTGAGGAACTGGACAAGCTCCAGACTGCCTGCGGCGGCCGGCACTACGCCACCGCCCAGAAGGTCACCGCCCGGATCGGCGTGATCACCAGCAAACGCCGCATCGGCTCCTGCCTGGTCACCGGAGTAGGACGCCTTGTAGACGGGGGTGCCGACGACGACGCCGTCGGCGCGGGCGAACAGCGCGGCGGCCTCGGTGATGGCGGGGTGCCTGAAGTCCGCGCCGAGCAGCGCCTCGGCGGGGATGGTGCGGACGTCGAGCGGGATCACGTCGTGGCCCTGCGCGGTCAGCCGTTCGTCGAGGTGGCGCAGCAGCCGGTTGGTGCGGGAGGAGGCGGAGGGGCTGCCGGAGACGGACAGGACGGTGGCCATGGGACCTCTTTTCGGGACGGCGGGAAGGCGAGGCGCTTTCTCCGCAAGGGGGCGCGCGGCGGAATTCCCGGCCCGTCCTCCCTTCGGGGAGCCGCTGGACCGGGACATGGGAAGCACCGGACCCACCGGGAGCCTGGGCGGCCACCGGGTTCGGGCGGTGCGGGGAGTCGCTCGCAGGGCCGTGCCGGGCCGGTGCGACGGGGTGAGGAATGGTGAGGAAGGGGCGGTGGATCGGCGGGATCAGGCCGCGGTGCGACAGGAGGCGCTGGAGACGCGTGCGAGGTCGACATGGCGTCGCCGCGTGAGATCCGGTCGCGTTGGCATGCCGTCGATCGTGGCAGCCGCCGTCGAACAGGGTCAAGGAGATCAGGGCCGGTCTCGTCCCGCGAACGCGGATTTCACACGGGTGTGACAGAGAGGCTTCCCCGACTACACATAAGGGAAAAATAAGAGCAGAATGCTCTTATGCGGCGCTACCGCACACCGCACCCGAAGCGGTTGGCCCTGCAAGTCGAAGGAGACGACTCATGGCCCACGTCTCACACTCCCGCAGTGACATCACCAGCCACCCCGACGCCCCGGAAATGCAGGAACGCTACGCGCGCATGCTCGGTGGTCGTGACGTGGCACTCGTGGACGGGCCGGTGTTCCTGCTCGGCCTCTACTGTGCCGTGTCCCCGTGGATACTCCACTTCACCACCAGCCAGCCGTCGCTCGTGGCCCACAACCTGATCGTGGGCATCGCCATCGGTCTGCTGGCACTCGGATTCAGCCGCGCCCCTGAGCGCATGTACGGCCTGAGCTGGGCCATGTGCGCGATGGGCGTCTGGATGATCATCTCGCCGTGGATCGTGGGCTCGGGCCCGGACGCCGGCGTCATCTGGAACAACATCATCATCGGCGCACTCGCCCTGGTCCTGGGCATGGTCTGCGCCGGTACGGCGGCGCGGAGCGCCCCGAAGAGTTAGACACCCGGGAAGGGAGCCGCACGAGCCGGTCCGCTCACGCGCGGGCCGGCCCGCCCGTGTCCGGAGAGGTCCCCCACGTCCCGGCCCGGGGCAGGTCGGAGCGCGGCGGACTGCGCCTGTCGGCAGTGGGCAGAAGCACTACAGCGGGGGACCTGACGAAGTGGGGTGGAGATGGAGATCGACGGCGTCATCAGTGCCATCGTCATCGGTATCGTCATCGGCGTTCTGGGCCGCCTCGCGGTCCCGGGGCGCCAGCGCATCGGCGTCCTGTGGACGATCGCCGTCGGCATCCTGGCCGCGTTGCTCGGGTCGGCGGTCGCCTCGGCGTTCGACGTGGCCGACACCGACGGCGTGGACTGGATCGAGTGGCTCATCCAGATCGGGCTGGCCGCGGTCGGCGTGGCCGCACTGGCCCGGTCCCGGTCGCGACCGGGCCGCTGAGACGATGACCGTCACCGGTCGGCGAGCCACGCCTCGTACCAGGTGACGGTCGCGTCCAGGGTGTCCGCGAGCGGCGTCGGGGCCACCCCGAAGAACCGCTCATAGGCGGTGGAGTCCACGATCTGCGGCTCCGTGTGCTGGTAGAACATCTCCTCGTACTCGGCCATGAACCGCTCGTCGAACGGGCCGAAGGGGCGGGGCCGGGCGAGCAGCACGACGTTCAGCGGCCGGCCCACCCGCTTCTCGATCATCGTGTGGATCTCGCGCGTGGTGACGGCGGGCGCGGTGGGCAGGTGCCAGACCCGCCCGTCGCCCTCCGGGCGCTCACCGAGGATCGCGAGACCGGCCGCCACGTCCTCGATACCGGTGTAGCTGTGCGGCAGGTCGATGTCGCCGAAGCCCACGACCTCTCCGCCGGTGAGCGCGCCGGGGAAGACGGCCGCACCGAGGGACGAGTTGAGTACGCCGGGACCGACGAAGTCGGCGCTGCGGCCGAGGACCACGCGGGCCCGGCCGGTCCGGTGCGCGGCGAGGTACCGCTCGTCCAGTTCGGCGCGCATCCGGCCCTTGCGGCTCGTCGCCTGCCAGGGGCTGTCCTCGGTCATCATGGCTCCCCCGGTCTCGCCGTACGGGTAGAGCGTGTCGAGCACGACGAGGCGGACGCCGGTCTCCTCGACCGCGGCCAGTACGGCCTTCTGGACGCGGGGCATCACTTCGACCTGGAGGTGATAGGCGACGTTGACGCAGTGGTACACCACGGCCGCGTCGGCTATGGCGGCCCGGGCTCCTTGGATCGTGCTCACGTCGGCGGCGAACCGCTCGACGCCCTCGACCGCGGGGCCGTCGCTCCGCCGGTCCACCAGGCGGACGGGGTGTCCCCTGCGTGCCAGTTCACGGGCGAGCGCGGTCCCGGCGGGGCCGGATCCGAGAACGGTGTGCGGGACGTGCGGCTGCGGGGTGACGGCGGGCATGGCGCTCCTCTTCCAGTACGTCGCGTTGCTAGTGCTGCTCGCTTTAGTTAGAGACTGTAACTCTCGCGAGTAGCGATAGCAAGGACGCCGGAAGCCGGCGGACATAGGCTGGTGGACGGGGCCGCGTCGCGAGGAAGGCCGTACGCCATGGTCGTGAAGGACGTCGAACTGCCGCATCTGCGCCGCTGTGTGGAGCTGGCGGCGCGGGCACTGGAGGCCGGCGACGAGCCGTTCGGGTCGGTGCTGGCCGGCGCGGACGGCACGGTGCTGGCCGAGGACCGCAACCGGGTGGCCGGCGGCGACCGCACCCGTCACCCGGAGTTCGAGCTGGCGCGCTGGTCCGCCGCCCACCTCACCCCCGGGGAGCGGGCCGGGGCCACGGTGTACACGTCCGGGGAGCACTGCCCGATGTGCGCCGCCGCGCACGCTTGGGTGGGCCTGGGGCGCATCGTGTACGTCGCCTCGTCCGAGCAGTTGGGAGGCTGGCTGGCGGAGCTGGGCGTCCCGGCCTCGCCGGTGCGGCCGTTGGCGGTGCGGGAGGTGGCGCCCGGCGTGACCGTGGACGGGCCGGTACCGGAACTCACCGAGGAGATCCACGCGTTGCACCGGCGGTTTCACGAAGGGCGCGGCTGAGCGCGCGGGGCCGTGTGCACGGACGGGGCGCCCCTCCGGACGGAAGGGCGCCCCGGTATGTGCGTCCGGGCCCCGGTCAGCTCTCGGCACCCGGGCGGAAGCGCCGATAGAGGACGGCACCGCCGAGGACGAGCACCGCGCCGCCCGCGAGCACGGACAGGGCCTGTTCCGCCCCGGTGTGGGCGAGGGCCGCCGACGCGCGTGGCGGTGCGGTGTGCGAGACCGGCTCCGGCTGGGCGCGCTCCTTCTCGGGCGCGGACGGCTCCGGTTCGGCGAGTGCCGGCGGGCGCTCGGGGTCGTCGTCCGACCCGTTCGTCGACTCGTTGCCGACGGCCGGGTTGCCGATGCCGACCACGTTGACGCTGTTGCCGCTGACGTTCACCGGGAGGTGCACCGGCACCTGCACGCCGTTGCCGGACAGCACGCCCGGCGAGTCCTTTCCGCCCCCCTCGGCGTGCGCGCCGCCCGACGTGCCGGCGGAGGCGCCCGTCCCCTGGCGCGACGTGTCCGACTCGTGGGACCCGCCGCCCTTCTGGGTGTTGGCGCAACTGTTGCCCGCGGCCGGGTTGAGGAGCCCCACCACGTTCACGGTGTTGCCGCACACGTTGACCGGTACGTCCACCGGGAGCTGGACGGTGTTGCCGGAGATCAGACCCGGCGAACCGGCCGAGGAGCCGTCGCCGGTGGCACCGTCGGACGCGAACGCCGCATACGCCGGCATCGTCACCGCCAGCGCGCCGGAGGCGGCGACGGCGAGCACACCGTTTCGGGTAACCCTTCTCATGCGGTCCCTGCCTTCCAGACATGGTCGCGGGCACTCGCCCGCACCGGTTAAAACGCGGGCGCACCATCCGAGTTATGGCTAATCGGTCTTTCACCCCATCGAGTGGACGGTTCATCGAACAAACGGCGTGGTGTTGCGGGCGCCCGCGCGGGGCCCGCGGGCCGGTCCGCGCCCGGAGGCGCCGGGTGCGAGGCCCGCTTATGGTGATCGAGTGGCGCCGACCACGGGTCCGCGACAGGGCGCCCGGGAGGCATCGATGCAGGCCAAGCCGTCGACTCGGCCCTCTGTCCGGCGCTGCGCGGTCAGCGGAGCGCTCGGCCTGTCCCTGCTGGGTGCGGGGCTGCCCGCCGCGGCCGCACGGGACACCGGACCGGATCTCTCCCGGTTCTACGATCAGAAGGTCACCTGGTCGGCGTGCGAGGGCATGGAGATGCCGAAGGACCTCCAGTGCGGGAAGGCCACCGTCCCCCTCGACTACGACCGGCCGAAGGGCGAGACCCTCGACCTGGCGCTGGCCCGGTACCGGGCGACCGGCGAATCGCGCGGCTCGGTGCTGCTGAACTTCGGCGGTCCCGGCGGCTCGGGAGTCAGCGAACTCTCCGTCGGGGGCAAGGACTTCATGCATCTCACCAACGGCTACGACGTGGTCACCTTCGACCCCCGCGGCGTCGGCCGGTCCTCCCCGGTGACCTGCGGCCCGGCCACCCTGGAGATCATCGAGGCGACGGGCGGGGACGAGCCGGTCACCGACCCCGAGGACGTGCTCGGACGGCTGCGGGACGCGGCGGCCGAGTGCGCGAAGTACTCAGGACCCGTGCTGCACCACATGGGCACGGTCGACGCCGCCCGCGACATGGACGTGATGCGCAGCGCCCTCGGCGACGACCGGCTCAACTACCTGGGCTTCTCCTACGGCACCCGACTGGGCGCGGTCTACGCGGCCCGCTTCCCGGACAAGGTCGGCCGGATGGTGCTGGACGGCGTGGACACGCTGACGGAACCGCTGTCCGAGCAGGGGCTGGCCGGTGCGCGGGGTCAGCAGACCGCGCTGGAGAACTTCCTCGACTGGTGCGTGGAGGACATCGCCTGTCCGTTCGGCCAGGACGCCCGGGCCGCCCGGGAGCATGTCGAGCGGCTCGTCGCCTCGCTCGACGCCGACCCGGTGCCGTCGGCGTTCGGTGAGCCCTTCTCCGGTCAGGACATGGTGGGCGCCATAGGCCAGGCGCTGTACAGCCAGGAGCTGTGGCCCTTGCTGGAGCGGGCGCTGGCGCAGCTGCTGGAGGACGGCGACACCCGGGGCCTGGAGGGCTTCTCCTCCGGCGGCTTCACCTTCCCGGTCCGTGCGGGGTCGGCCGCGGCGGGCCGTGAGCCCGCGCGGGCGGGCCTCACGGACGAGGAGGACATCCCCTTGGACAACCTTCCGGCCGCCCTGATGGCGGTCAACTGCGCCGACGACCCCGACCGCCCCACGGCCGCCGAGGTCACCGGGTCCCTGGACCGGCTTCGCGCGCGGTACGAGGAGGTGTCGCCGGTCTTCGGCCGGTACCGCCTCACCCAGGTGCTCATGTGCTACGGGCGCCCCCGGGGCACCGACTACGTCCGCGACGACGTGAAGGACCTCGACACCGCCAGGATGCTGCTCGTCGGCACCCGGGGCGACCCGGCCACGCCGTACCGCTGGACCACGGAGACCGCGAAGCGGCTTGGGCCCTCGGCCGTGGTCCTCGACAACCGGGGCGAGGGACACACCGGGTACGCGTCCTCCCAGTGCGTGCACCGCAAGGTCGACGACTTCCTGCTCTACGGCTCCCTGCCGCCCGACGGCAGCTCCTGCGGACCGGAGAGCGGCGAGGGCGGGACCGACTGAGCACCCGGCCACCCGACCACGCCGACTGCCCCGGCTGCCCGATGTGATCGATATGCCCTATCCGTCCAACGGTCCTATCGTGCTGACATGGAGCACGATCTGAGTCCCGCCACCCTCGCCGAGCTGCGGCGCCCCCGCCCGTATCCGGCCGTGTCCGTGCTGACGCCGACCCACCGCCGCGAACCGGACAACGCCCAGGACCGGGTCCGGCTGCGCAACGTGGTCGCCGCGGCCAAGAAACAGCTGGAGGACGATCCCGCGGTCACCCGCGAACGTCGCACGGAGGTGTCCCGGGAGCTCGACCGGGCCCTCGCCGAGGTCGATCTGACCTACGCCGAGGACGGCTTGGCGATCTTCGCCGCTCCCGGTGAGCACCAGGTCTGGACACTCGCCCGTTCCGTGCCCGAACGTGTGGTCCTCTCGGACACCTTCCTGACCCGCAACCTCGTCGCCGCGCAGGCCGCCGAACGCCCGTTCTGGGTGCTGTCGGTCGCCGCCGACCGCGTCAGGCTGTGGAGCGGCGGCGCGGACCGGGTCGTCGAGGAACACCTCGGCGGCTTCCCGTTCGACCGGCCCGCCGAGGACTTCGACCCCGAGCGCCAGGAGCAGATCGGCGACGCGCCGAGCACCTTCCGCGACGAGGGCATCCGCCGGTTCCTGCGCGACGCCGACACCGCGATGGGCAAGATCCTGCGCGCGCATCCCCGGCCGCTGTACGTCACCGGTCCCGAGCCCGCGCTGTCCCTGTTCGACGAGGCGGGCACCCTCGCCGCGGGCGCGGTGCTGGTCCCGCACGGCGGTCTCGCGCACGGCACGCCCGAGGCCGTGTGGCAGGCGGTGCGGCAGGTGCTCGACGACGAGGCGAAGGGGTCCGTGGAGGCGGTGGCCAGGGAACTGGACGCGGCCCGCGGGCGCAAGGACTTCGCGGCCGGGGTCGACGAGCTGTGGGAGAGCGCCCACAGCGGCCGCGTCCGGCTGCTCGCCGTCGAGGAGAACTTCAAGGTGACGATGCGCGACGACGGTGAGCACCTGCTCCCGGCGTTCGACGGGGACCTCGACGCCCGCGAGGACATCGTGGACGAGATCGTCGAGCAGTGCCTGGAGACCGGTGCCGACGTCCGCTTCGTGCCGGACGGCGCGCTCGGGGACGCGTCCGGCATCGCGGGGGTGCTGCGCTACTGACGCCGGCGGCCGCCCCTCGCGGGCCGTCCCCCCCTTGACGGCTGTGACGACCATGAAACCCTGATCGCCGTACACGCACCCGCCGCCCGCGGGTGCGCGGCGGGCGGGGAAGGAGCTGCGGAGCGTGAGCGAACTTCTGGGTGTGGCGGTCCTGGGCGCGGGACACATGGGCGCCGACCACGTACGGCGCCTCGACGCGGTGGTGAGCGGCGCCAGGGTCGCCGCGGTCGCGGACCCCGACGCGGAGCGGGCGAAGGAGGCCGTGGGCGGCATCGACGGGGTCACCGTGCACACGGACGCCGTGGCCGCGCTCGACGCGCCGGGCGTCCGGGCGGTCCTGATCGCCTCGCCCGGGGAGGCGCATGAGGAGGCCCTGCTGGCCGCGTTCGCGCGGGGGCTGCCGGTGCTGTGCGAGAAGCCGATGGTGCCGGACTCCGCGGGCGCGCTGCGCGTGGTGGAGGCGGAGGCGCGGCTCGGCAGGCGGCTGACGCAGATCGGGTTCATGCGCCGGTACGACACCGAGTACCGGCAGCTGAAGTCGCTCCTTGACGGCGGGCGGCTGGGCCGGCCCCTGATGCTGCACTGCGTGCACCGCAACGTCTCCTCGCCGCCGCACTTCACCTCGGCGATGCTGGTCAACAGCTCCGTCTCGCACGAGATCGACGCCGCCCGCTGGCTGCTGGGACAGGAGCTGAGCGCGGTGACCGTGCTCCGGCCGCGGCCGTCGGCGGGCGCGCCCGAGGGCCTGCTCGATCCGCAGCTGGTGCTGTTCGAGACCGACGGCGGCGCGGTGGTGGACGTGGAGGTCTTCGTCAACTGCGGCTTCGGCTACGAGGTGCGCTGCGAGGCCGTCTGCGAGGCGGGCAGCGCCCGGATCGGTGAGGCGCACGGCATGCTGGTGACGGCGGCGGGCGGCGCCCGGGAGGAGGTGCCGCAGGACTACCTCGTACGGTTCGCCGACGCCTACGACCGCCAGGTCCAGACCTGGGTGGACGCCACCCGCCGCGGCCGGGTCACCGGTCCCGGCGCCTGGGACGGGTACGCCGCGTCCGCGGTCGCCGAGGCCGGGGTGCGGGCGCTGGAGACGGGTGAACGCACGCCGGTCGGACTGGCACCGCGGCCGGCCCTCCATGACCCGACATAGAACAAGGGTCCACCGAACACCAGGGCGACGACGCCCCCGGGATCCGACGCCCGTCAAGTCCCGTAGGGGCTCTACGACTTGGGCTCCGCCGCACGTACGCCGCCCACGTACCGAAGTCACTCCGGCAAGACGCTGGCATATGCCGGAAGCACCCCCGTATCGTGTGTTGCCGAATCCCTTACGGGCCGTCGCGGGCTGTGCAACAGTCGTAACGGTCCTTCCGCCGGCCCCGGTTCACCCTGGTCGTACCGTCTGCACATCGGAGTGCGTCATGTCGCCCCATCTCTCCGCGGACCACCCCGCCGCCCAGCCGCCCGGCCGCGGCTCGGTCGAGGCACTCATATCGCAGACGCGGCGGCTGCGTGGCGACGTGGACGCGGTACGGCGGGACAGCCAGGGCGAGGCGGCGGACCCCCGGGGACGGTGGCAGCGCGCGCTGTACGACCTGGCGCTGCATCAACTCACCGACCTCGACGCGCACTTGGCGCAGCTCCGGGACGGCCCGGCGCCCGCGCCACGGCCCGGTTCGCTGCTCAGCCGGGTCGGCAGCGCGGAGTGGAACCTGCTGACGGACGAGGCCGACTGGTCCGGGGAACTGTTCCAGATCCTCGGCCGCGACCCCGCCTCCACCCCGCTCAGCCTTGACGAACTCCCGTCCCTGGTGCCCACCGAGGACCGCCCCAAGCTGACCGCGATGGTCACGGACTGTCTCGTCGACGGCCGGCCCATCGACGGGGAGTTCCGCGTCGTGCGCCCCGACGGCACCGTGCGCACCGTGCACATGATGGGCGAGCCCGTGCTCGACGCCGACGGCAGCACCGCCTCGATGTGGGCGGTGCTGCGGGACGTCGGCGAACTGCGCCGCAGCCAGCGGGTGGTGAGCGAGACCCGTGACTCGCTCCGTCACCGTCCGCTGCCCGCGGACACCGGGCCACGGGCCGCGGTCGAACCGCGGGAGGCCGCGTCCGCGCCCTGGCACGACCTCCTGCGGTTCCCGCACCAGGGACGGCCGGGCCTCGACCTGGCCGCCGGGTACCTGCCCTCGTCGGACCACGCGCCCCGGCACAGCGCCTGGTACGACGCGTGCCCGCTCACCGGCGACGAGACCCTCTTCGCCGCCGGCGACCTCCCCGGCGTGGACACCGGCGGGGCGCAGGGCCCGGTGATGCTGATCGGCGCCCTGCGGGGCCTGGCCCTGGCGGGGATCCGGCCCCCGCAACTCCCCGACCGGCTGGCCGGGTTACTCGAAGCCACCGCCCTGCCGCCCGTCCGCTCCGCCGTGTACTGCGGCTACGCGCCCCGAACCCGCACCCTGACCTGGGCCGGGGCCGGGGCCGGGCACCGGGTCCCGCTGCTGCTGTTCCGCGCGGGAGCGGGGCGTGCGCTGTCCGGGCAGGGCGAGGCGACCCTCGAACCGGACGACCTGCTGCTCCTGCACACCGGCGCGACGGAGCCCGCGGCCGTGGCCCACCTCCTCTCCCTGGCCCCCCGGCTGACCGGGTCGGGCTCGGCGCGGGACGGCGTACGGATCGCGACGGAGGAACTGGCCGGGTCCCCGGCGCCGATGGACGACGCCTGTGTGCTGGTGACCCGGGTGGCGCCCTGAACGACGCGTCGCCCCCTACGCCGGCGCGACGCTGCCGCCCCTCCCCTTTCCCCTGGCCGACTTGCCCTTGGGCAGCGCCAGTTCGATCTCCTCGCGCAGCTCCTGGATCCTCGGGTATCCGGCGTACTCGGCGGTGAGCCGGTACATCTGCCGCAGCCGGTCCCAGGTCCGCTGGGAGGAGTTGGACCCCATCGACACCAGGGCCAGGCGCGCGTACCGGTCCGCCTGTTCGGGGTCGTCGGCGATGAAGCAGGCGGAGGCCATGGACAGATAGTCGAAGATCTTCGACCGCTGCCGGCCGTCGATCCTCAGGGCCAGGGCCTTCTCCGCGTAGTACTGCGCGTGCACGGCGGCGCCCGGTTCGAAGTCGGCGAGCGTCCGGTAGGCCAGGGCCTGCATGCCGAGCAGGTCCTCCTCCTTGAACGTCTGCATCCAGTCCGGCGGCGGCACGTCCGCCTTGTCGGAGACGAAGAGGTCCTCGGCCCGCCCCAGGGTGCGGCGCATGGCCTGGCCCTTGCCCATGGATGCCTGTGCCCAGGCCTCGATGGTGCAGAGCATGGCCTGGGTGCGCGGCAGCACCTGCTCGCCGGAACCGGACTTGGCGAGCTTCATCAGGTCGAGCGCGTCGTCGGGCCGGCCCAGGTGCACCATCTGGCGGGCCGCCCGGGAGAGCGCCTCCCCGGCCCGGGGCCGGTCACCGCCCTCGCGTGCGGCGTGGGCGGCGATGACGAAGTACTTCTGGGCCGTGGGTTCCAGGCCGACGTCGTGCGACATCCAGCCCGCGAGGACGGCGAGGTTGGCGGCGACGCCCCACAGGCGCCGCTGGAGATGGGGTGGGTGGTGGTAGGCGAGCATGCCGCCCACCTCGTTGAGCTGGCCCACCACGGCCTTGCGCTGGAGTCCACCGCCACGGGCGGCGTCCCAGGCGCGGAACACCTCGACCGAGCGCTCCAGTTCCTCCACTTCCTGCGACCCGATGGGGGCGGCCTCGTAGCGGTCGAACCCGGCGGGGTCGGCGTGCAGGGGGTGGCGGAGTTGGGGGGCGTCGGCCGCGAGGGCCGGGTCGGTGTGCAGCCAGTCGTGCATGGCGCTGCTGAGTGCGGAGCCCGCGGCGAGCGCGGCGCCCGCGCCCACCAAGCCGCGTCGGTTGAGCATGAGGTCCATTCCCGTGAATTCGGTGAGGACCGCCGCAGTCCGCTCGGGCGCCCACGGCACTCCGTCGGGATGTTCCTCGCTCCCGCCGCCCTGCCGTTTCCCCGCGCGCCCGTGCCGGACCAGACCGAGGTCCTCGATGGTCACGACACGGCCGAGTCGCTCGGTGAACAGAACCGCCAGCACCCGCGGCACCGGATCGCGCGGGATCTCTCCCATGTCGATCCACCGCCGCACCCGCGAGGTGTCGGTCGCCAGCTGGAGGTGGCCCATGGCCGCCGCCTGCCGGTTCACCATCCTCGCGAGCTCGCCCTTGGACCAGCCGGCCAGGCCGAACAGGTCCGAAAGACGGGTGTTGGGTTCTCCGCTCACGTCAAGCCCCCAGGTTCTCGGCTGAGTTGACAGTAGCCCGGTGCGGGTTGCCGGGCGACTATTCGCCACCGTTCGCCAGGGTGCGCCAGATGGTGTGCCAGGGGCGGCCGGGTGTCAGGTAGGAATGCGCCACCCCGACCCGGTCGCAGTGGAGTTACTCCCCAGGGTGACCCCCGGGCGGCCGGTCGGGCGGCACGACGGCTTACGGAAGACGCGCTTCTCCGGACACCACGGGCGGGCGCCGGTCTTCAGGCAGGCACAGCAGGCACACGAAGGGATCTGTCTCGCCCATGTACGCAGCATCGTCCTCCGTGTCCGCCCCGCAGCGCTCGCTGCACCCCCGCCCGACGGCGGGCGGCGGCCCCTATCTCGCCCCCGCGCGTCCGGCGGCCCCGGTGCTCGGGGCGGGCAGGGCGCGGCGCGGCGCGGGGCCCGGCACGCAGCCGCTCAGCGGAAGAATCGACCTGTCCGGCCCCCAGGGGGCCCAACTGCGCACGGCTATCGCCTCCGTGCACCGCATCTGCCCGGAGTTCTCCCCCGTGCAGGTACTGCGCCGCAGCGGGCGCTCCGTGCTCCTGGTCGGTACGACCGGGCGCAGCACGGCGGTCGCCAAGTGCTTACTGGACCACTCACCGGCGTGGTCGGAGCGGATCCGGCACGAGATAGGGGCATACCGCTCGTTCGTCCGGCAGCGCCCTCCGGTGCGGGTGCCGAGGCTGATCGCGGCGGATCCGGACAACGGCACGCTGGTGATCGAGCGGATGCCGGGACGGGTGGCCGCGTTGCAGCGGCACCCCGTGGAGGCCCCGCCGCGCGCGGACATCAGGGCGGCGCTGGGCGCGGTCTGCCGGCTGAACGCCTGGCGGCCGCCGGCCGGGGCGTTCGACGCCCCACTGGACTACGCGGCCCGGATCTCCCGCTATCACGAGCTGGGGCTGCTCACCGACCGGGACCTGGGCGACCTCCAGAAACTGCTGCACGGCATCGCCCACGCGAGCGGACGCCAGGGCATGGGGCAGTTCTGCCACGGCGACGCGCTGCTGTCCAACGTCCTCATGTCACCGGCCGGTCCGGTCCTGGTGGACTGGGAGCACGCCGGCTGGTACCTGCCCGGCTACGACCTGGCGACGCTGTGGGCGGTCCTCGGCGACGCTCCGGTGGCCCGCCGTCAGATCAGCCAGATCGCCCAGTCGACGGGCACGGCGGCGCGCGACGCCTTCCTGGTGAACCTGATGCTCGTACTGACCCGGGAGATCCGTACCTACGAGACGGCCGTGCAGCGTTCGATGCACGACTCGGCCTCCGCCCCGGCGGCCACGCCGGCCCACCCCGGTGCCACGCCGACCGGCGAGGAGCAGCGGCTGCTGCTGCGTCGGCTGCACGACGACTGCCAGATGGCCCGCCGGGCCGTGCGGGCGGCGGTCGGCACGCGCTGACGGGAAGGACGACGGGTCCGCGGTGTGCCCCTCGGGCGCACCGCGGATTTCTGTGTCCAGGTACATGTAGGGGCCATTGGTGTACGCCACTGACGCCGCGCAGGCCGGTGCCCCGCCGCCACGAAACTCGCCGGACACCCTGCTGACGTGGGAAATCGCCGCCATGACGGCATGATTGACGGATTGTCGGACCGCCGGGTAACACTGACCCACGCCCGGCCCCGCACGCCCCCCCCACGTCCGACCGTCACAGGAGGCCGCTTTGCGAGGATCCCCCGTAGTGCCCGCCCTGGCCGTCGCCGCGCTGCTGCTGCCGCTGCTCGGCGCGGCACCGTCCGTCGCCGGTCCCTCCGACGCACCGCCCGCCACCGACCGCCTCCAGCGGGCGTTCGCCACCGCGGCGGCCGAGTACCGGGTGCCGCAGAGCGTCCTGCTCGGCGTCTCCTACCTCCAGTCCCGCTGGGACGCGCACGGCGGAGCGCCGAGCGTGACCGGCGGCTACGGACCGCTGCACCTGACCGACGCCCGCACGGCCCTGGAAGGGGCCTCGCACCACGACGAGGGCACCGAGGACCCGCGCGGCGACGCCGCCCGTGCCCCACTGCCCCCGAAGGCGCGGGCCACGCGCGCCGCCGCCCTGCCGGACCGGCTGACGACGCTGCCGCGGGCGGCCGAGCTGACCGGTCTGAGCGCGGAGGCCCTGCGCACCGACCCGGCCGCGAACGTGTCCGGCGGTGCCGCGTTGCTGGCCGCCGCCCAGCGGGAACTGGGCGAGCCGCTCAGCGCGGACCCGGCGGACTGGTACGGGGCGGTGGCCCGCTTCTCGGGCGCGGAGGACTCGGCGACGGCGGCGGCGTACGCGAACGACGTGTTCGAGGTGATCCGCGCGGGCGAGCGACGGACCACGGACGCCGGGCAGCGCGTCACCCTGGCCGCCCGTCCGGGCCTGGCCCCCGACACCGCGCGGCTGGGCGACGCCGGTCTGCGCGCCGCCTCGGCCGCCGGCACCGAGTGCCCGAAGTCGGTGTCCTGCGAGTGGATCCCCGCACCGTACGTGGAGTTCGGGGACGGCGACTACGGCAACCACGACCTGGGGAACCGGCCCGCCTCGCAGCGCATCCGGTACATCGTCGTGCACGACACGGAAGGCGCCTGGGACGGCGTCCTCAACATGGTCCAGGACCCCGCCTACGTCTCCTGGAACTACACGCTCCGCTCCACCGACGGGCACATCGCCCAGCACGTGAAGGCGAAGGACGTGGCCTGGCACGCGGGCAACTGGTACGTCAACGCCAAGTCGATCGGGCTGGAGCACGAGGGGTTCCTGGCGGAGCCGGACGCCTGGTACACGGAGGCCATGTACCGCTCGTCGGCGCGGCTGGTGAGGTACCTGGCGGGGAAGTACGACATCCCGCTGGACCGGCAGCACATCCTGGGCCACGACACCGTCCCCGGCACCACGACCGCGACGATCCCGGGCATGCACACCGACCCGGGCCCGTACTGGGACTGGCGGCACTACTTCCGGCTGCTCGGCCGCCCCTTGGAGCCGACCGCCGGCCGGAAGTCCCCCTTGGTGACGATCCGCCCCGACTACTCCGCCAACCGCCCGGAGTACACCGGCTGCGAGAAGGCGGGCGAGTCCTGCGCGACGCACGGCTCCAGCGCGGTGCGTCTTTACTCCGACCATGACGTGAACGCGCCCCTGATCAAGGACATCGGCCTCGGCTCGGCGCCGACGACGGGCGTGAACGACCTGTCGTCCCGGGTCTCCACGGGGCAGCAGTACGCGGTGGCCGACCGGTGGCGCGACTGGACGGCCATCTGGTACCTGGGCCAGAAGGCCTGGTTCCACAACCCCGCGAAGAACCCGGCGGCCGTGCCCGCGTCGGGCCGGGTGATCACCCCGAGGAAGGGGCTGGACAGCGTCCCGGTGTACGGACGGGCGTACCCGGAGAAGGCGGCCTACCCGGCGGACGTACCCGCCCAGGCCGTGTCGCCGCTGCCGTACACGCTGGGCAAGGGGCAGAAGTACGTGGTCGGTGAGAAGGTTCCCGGCGAGTACTACTACGCGGTCGGTTTCGACACGGCCTCCCACCGGGTGGTGCGGGGCGAGGACCAGTACTTCGAGATCCAGTACGGCCACCGGGTCGGGTACGTGCGCGCCGCCGACGTCACGCTCTCGACCGTGCGGTAGCCGCCGCCGGGTCAGCCCTGCTGGAAAAGCTCCGCCGGGAGCGGCTTCAGCAGGGCGTACAGGTCGTCGGTGATCGGGCGGTCCCAGGCGGCGATGGTCACCAGGACGCCGTCGCTGCGGTCGAACTGCACGCAGGAGATCCGTCCCTCGGAGAGCTTGAGGCGGCGCACGATCAGCAGGTTGTCGCCCTGCATCACCGGGACGTCCTCGGCGCCGACGACGGTGACCTCCTCGTCGTTCTCCAGCGCGAGCAGCAGTTGGGCCACCTCGAAGGGGATCTCACCGTCGGGGACCTCGCGGGCCGGGGAGCCGTCCGGCAGGTTGCCGATGATCATCGCGGGGCCGCGGCCGCCGAACAGGTCGTAGCGCAGGAAGACGCCCTGGCAGCTGCCGTCGGGCGCGGGCAGCAGGCCGGCGCCCAGATTGCCGGGCCAGTCGCCCGGGTCCATGGCCAGGACGTCGAAGTCGGGCCCGGCGGGCGTGGCGCTGCGGCGGCGGAGGAACGACATGCCGCCATGGTACGTGGCCGGACCCCGCGGACGGCGTGCGGGCGGGCGGCCGTCCCGGCTAGGTCCTGTCGTCAAACTCCCGTCGTCCGCCCGGAGGGCGGGCCTCGCGGCGTCAGGTGCGTGCTCTCGGCGCGCGGGGCCCTGATCCTCGTACTGGATGTACTTGGGTCAGGGCCCCGTGCGGCGAG
>NZ_JBHXNW010000032.1:85394-91254 GCF_042717365.1 Streptomyces sp. NPDC058534 | reverse complement strand
AAGAACCGATCAGGTCGGGGTATCAACATATCTGGCGTTGACTTTTGGCACGCTGTTGAGTTCTCAAGGAACGGACGCTTCCTTTGTACTCACCCTCTCGGGCTTTCCTCCGGGCGCTTCCCTTCGGTCTTGCGTTTCCGACTCTATCAGATCTTTCCGATCCGATTTCCTCAGTGCTTTCCAGGTTCCCGCTTTCGCGTTTCCCTTTCCGGCGGTTCCGACTCTATCAGATCCTTTCGGCTCTGATTCCCCGTCAGAGGGGGGTTGTCTTCCCGGCCCTCGGGCCGTTCCGACGTCTCAAACACTAGCGGACCGTCTCGGTGATTCCCAATCGGGGTCTACCGGGCCGTCGAGTGCCAATCGGAATTGAATTCGGACATGCCGAAGTCATTCCCACTGGGGGCTCGTGCTGGTGGTTTGGGTGCCGCTGCTGCGGCGGAGGTGCTACCGCAGAACCGTTTCGGTGCCGTGGCAACCCGAAGAACTGTACGGATCCCGTAGGGGGCTGTCAAGCATCCCTGTCAAGATCTTTATTCGAGGTCGCTGAGCCTGCCGCCCGCGTCGGGCTGAGCGTGCTCGACCCTGCGCAGGAGGCGGGTGAGCACCTCGCCGAGCGCGGTCCGGTCGTCCGGGGAGAGGTCCTGGAGCAGGTCCTCCTCGAAGACCGAGGCGAGCCGCATGGCCTCCAGCCACTTCTCGCGCCCCTCCGACGTCAGCTCCACGATGACCCGGACCCGGTTCGACTCGTCGCGCTCCCGGGTCACCAGCCCTTCCGTCACCATGCGGTCGATGCGGTGGGTCATCGCCGCGGGGGTCAGGCCGAGGCGCTTGGCGAGGTCGCCGGGGCCCAGTCGGTAGGGGGCGCCGGAGAGGACCAGCGCCTTGAGTACTTCCCAGTCGGTGTTGCTGATGCCCAGCTCGGCGGTCTGCCTCCCGTACGCGACGTTCATGCGGCGGTTGAGGCGGGACAGCGCCGAGACGATCTTCTCGACCTGGGGGTCGAGGCCCTGGAACTCGCGCTGGTAGGCGGCGATCTGTTCTTCGAGTGGCGGTTCGCCGGCGCCGGAGGTGTCGCCCATGTCCGCAGTATGGCACGACGCTCCTTTGCCTTGAAGTCCTTCACTATGTACTCTTTACCTTCGAACTTTAGCTTCTAAGTCTTCAGCTCTAACGGCTGCAGCGATCAACCCAAGAGAGGGTGAACGTGACCAGGGCAATGGGCGCCGCGATGCGCCGGATTCACGTGGGCAACGCACTCAGCGCGTTCGGACTCGGCTTCACCGTCCCCTACCTGTACGTCTATGTGGCGCAGGTCCGGGGGCTCGGCTCCATGACGGCGGGTCTCGTGCTCGCCGTCTTCGCCGTGGCCGCGCTGATCGTGCTGCCGTTCGCCGGGCGGGCCATCGTCCGGCGGGGCCCGCTGCCGGTACTGCTCGTCGCCCTGGTCACCGCCGCACTCGGTGCGCTGAGCCTCGGGCTTTCGGCCTCGGCTGCCACCGTGCTGCTGTCCGCCGCCGCGCTGGGCGCGGGGCAGGCCGTCATGCAGCCGGCGCTCGCGACGATGATCGTGGACTGCTCCACGACGGAGACCCGGTCGCGGGCGTTCGCCATGCAGTTCTTCCTGCAGAACCTGGGGCTCGGCGTCGGCGGACTCATCGGCGGTCACCTGGTCGACGCCACCAGCGCCTCGTCCTTCACGCTGCTGTTCGCGATCGAGGCGGCCATGTTCCTGGTGCTGGTCGCGGTGATGGCCACCGTACGGTCGCCGCGCGCCCCGCGCGTGGAGGGCGTTCCGGGGCAGGCTTCCGGGGGCAGCTGGAAGCAGCTGCTGGGCAACCGCGCGATGGTGCAGCTGTGCGTGCTGGGCTTCGTGCTGTTCTTCGCCTGCTACGGACAGTTCGAGTCGGGGCTGAGCGCGTACGGCGTCGAGGCCGCCGGAATCACCACGTCCGCGCTGGGGACGGCGCTGGCCGCGAACACGCTGGTGATCGTGATCGCGCAGTTCGCGGTGCTGAAGTTCGTGGAGCGGCGGAAGCGGTCGCGCGTGATCGCCTCCGTGGGTCTGATCTGGGCCGTGGCGTGGGCCGTGGCCGGGTACGCCGGGCTCGGGCACGGCAGCCAGACGATGGCGACGGCCGCGTTCATCTCGACGTACGCGTTGTTCGGGCTGGGTGAGGCGATGCTGTCGCCGACGCTGGCGCCGCTGGTGGCGGACCTGGCGCCGACCGGTCTGGCCGGGCAGTACAACTCCGCCTTCGCCCTGGTGAAGCAGCTCGCGCTGGCGATCGGGCCGGCGGTCGGCGGGCCGCTCGGGGCCTCGCTGCACGCGCCGTACATCGTGGCGTTCCTGTTGTTCTCGCTGGGCATCACGGTGCTGGCGGTGCGGTTGGGACGGCAGCTGACGGACGTACAGAATCAGCCGTCGCTGGCTCGGAGCCGGGTGGTCACGCAGGGCCGGGCGCCCGCGGACGCGGTGGCGGCCGCGGAGGCATGAGCCCTGCGTGAAGCCGTGGCGGGCCCCGGTCCGTCACGGCTTCGGCAGGACGAACTCGCACCAGACGGCCTTGCCGCCGCCGGGTGTGCGCCGGGACCCCCAGTTGGTGGCGATGGTCGCGACGATGGCGATGCCCCGGCCGGACTCGTCCCCGGGCTCCGCGCGGCGGCGCCTGGGCAGGTGGTCGTCGCCGTCGGTGACCTCGATGATCAGGCGGCGGTCGGTGCGGCGCAGGCGCAGCCGCATGGGCGGGGTGCCGTGCTGGAGGGAGTTGGCGACCAGTTCGCTGGTGGCCAGGACGCCCAGGTCGTGCAGGTCGGTGGGGAAGCGCCAGCTGGTCAGGACGCCGGAGGCGAAGGCACGCGCGCGTGGGGCCGCTTCCACGCCGCCGAGCAGTTCGAGCGCGGCGTTGCGGAACAGTTCGGCGTCGGCGCCCGTGCGCGCGGGGTGCTGGAGGACCAGGACGGCGACGTCGTCGTCGTGGTCCGGGGTGACGCCCGCGGAGCGGACCAGGCGGTCGCAGATCACCTGCGGGGTGCCGGTCGCGCCGGACAGGGCGCGCTCCAGGGCGGCGATGCCCTCGTCCAGGTCCTCGTCGCGGCGTTCCACCAGGCCGTCGGTGTAGAGGACGGCGGTGGAGCCTGGGGTCAGGGAGATCGAGCCGGACGTGTGCACCCAGCCGCCGGTGCCGAGCGGGGGGCCGGTGGGCTCGTCGGCGCGCTGGACGGTGCCGTGCTCGTCGCGGACCAGGATGGGCAGGTGCCCGGCGGACGCGTGGACCAGCCGGCCCTCGTTCGGGTCGTGGATGGCGTAGACGCAGGTGGCGATCTGGTTGGCGTCGATCTCGGTGGCGAGGCCGTCGAGGAGCTGGAGCACCTCGTGCGGGGGCAGGTCGAGGCGGGCGTAGGCCCTGACCGCCGTACGGAGCTGGCCCATGACGGCCGCCGCGCGGACGCCTCTGCCCATGACGTCGCCGATGACCAGGGCGGTGCGGCCGCCGCCGAGGGTGATCACGTCGTACCAGTCGCCGCCGACCGCGGCCTCGGTGCCCCCGGGGTGGTAGGTGGCGGCGACGCGCAGGTCGTCGGGCTCTTCCAGTTCCTGTGGGAGCAGGGAGCGCTGGAGGGTGACGGCGGTTTCGCGCTGGCGGCGTTCGCTCGCGCGGAGGCGGGCCGCGGCCTCGGCGTGGTCGGTGACGTCGGTCGCGAATACCAGAACACCGCGGTCGCCGCCGCCGTGGTCGCCCTCGGTGACCGGGGTGCAGGTGAAGGTGTAGGAGCGGCCGTCGGGGGCCTTGCGGGACTTGAGGGTGCGGGGCCTGCCGCTGCGCTGGACCTGGTCCAGGAGCGGGAAGAGGCCCGGTTCGTCCAGCTCGGGGAGGGCTTCACGGGCGCGTTCGCCAAGGTCGCGCATGCCGAAGGCGGCGACATAGGCGTCGTTGACGTAGGCGAGGCGGTGGTCGGGGCCGTACACGAGGGCGACGAGGGCCGGGACGCGGTCGAGGACGTCGCGCACAGGTAGGTCGTCGACTGCGGGGACGGGCGGGGCCTCGTCGGTCAGCTGCTCGACGCGGGCGGCGGGTACGGAGCCCTCTCCCCGCCGGTCCGGGGAGACCGTCGTGTCGGTCCGCGCTGCGGCGCGGCGCTGCGTTCCGGGGAGTCGGGCGCTCCAGCGCGTGAGGTTCACGAATCCTTGCCTCGTGTAGTTGTCGGCGGCCGGAGACCGGGACGGGCCGGGACCGGCCGGGGCCCCAGGGGCCGCGCGGGGCGAGCGGCGGCGCGCCCGCGGTGGTGGACCAGTCTGGCAGGGTGCCGGCCGGGCCGACATCCGTCAGACGCCTCAGTGGGCGGGGGAGTTCCGGAGTCCGGTCAGGACGACCCCTTCGGGTTGTGCGGTGGTTCCTGGGAAGGCTTTCCACCGGCCGCGAGTTCGAACTCCGCTCGCGGGTGTTCGAGTGAACCCAGGGAGACGATCTCCCGTTTGAAGAGTCCGGCGATGGCCCATTCGGCCAGCACGCGCGCCTTGCGGTTGACGGTGGGGACGCGGCTGAGGTGGTACGCGCGGTGCATGAACCACGCGGGGTAGCCCTTCAGCTTGCGCCCGTAGACGTGCGCGACGCCCTTGTGGAAGCCGAGGGAGGCGACGGAGCCGGCGTACTTGTGCGCGTACGTGTCGAGGGGCTCGCCGCGCAGGGTGTGCGTGACGTTGTCGGCGAGGACCTTGGCCTGGCGGACGGCGTGCTGGGCGTTGGGGGCGCACTCCCGGCCCGGTTCGGCGGAGGTGGTGTCGGGGACGGCGGCGGCGTCTCCCGCGGCCCACGCGTGCGGGGCGCCGTCGACCGACAGGTGGGCGGTGCAGGTGAGCCGGCCGCGGTCGTCGAGGGGCAGGTCGGTGGATGCGAGGATCGGGTGCGGCTTGACGCCGGCCGTCCAGACGACCGTACGGGTGGGGAAGCGGGAGCCGTCGCTGAGGACGGCGACGCGGTCGGCGCAGGAGTCCAGGCGGGTGTCCAGGCGTACGTCGATGTTGCGGCGGCGCAGTTCGGTGACCGTGTAGCGGCCCAGGTCCTCGCCGACCTCGGGCAGGATGCGGCCCGATGCCTCGACGAGGATCCACTTCATGTCCTCGGGGGTGACGTTGTGGTAGTACCGCGCGGCGTAGCGGGCCATGTCCTCCAGCTCGCCCAGGGCCTCCACGCCCGCGTAGCCGCCGCCGACGAACACGAAGGTGAGGGCGGCGTCGCGGATGGCGGGGTCGCGGGTGGAGGAGGCGATGTCCATCTGTTCGAGGACGTGGTTGCGCAGGCCGATGGCCTCCTCGACGGTCTTGAAGCCGACGCCGTGGTCGGCGAGGCCGGGGACGGGCAGGGTGCGGGAGACCGAGCCGGGCGCGAGGACGAGTTCGTCGTAGGTCAGCCGGCGGGCGCCGGTGCCCTCCTCGTCGGTGGCGAGGGTGGTGATGGTGGCGGTGCGTGTCGTGTGGTCGATGGACCGGGCCTCGCCGATGACGACGCGGCACTGGCCGAGGAGGCGGCGCAGGGGCACGACGACGTGCCGCGGGGAGATGGAGCCGGCCGCCGCCTCGGGCAGAAAGGGTTGGTACGTCATGTAGGGGTCGGGTGTGACGACCGTGATCTCTGCTTCGCCCCGCCGGAGTTCACCCCTGAGGTTCCGCTGCAGACGCAGGGCCGTGTACATCCCGACGTAGCCACCGCCGACAACGAGAATGCGCGCACGTTCCTTCACCATCCCATGACGCACCCGGCGCTTGCGTTTGTCCACAGGCTCGTCGATTTGTGTGACCGGAGATCGCGGAGGCGCGACCGGGGCGGGGGGGCCCGCGGGGGGGGGGGGCGCGCCCCGGGAC
>NZ_JBHXNW010000032.1:83840-85384 GCF_042717365.1 Streptomyces sp. NPDC058534 | reverse complement strand
CCCCGGGGATCTCCCGGGGGCGTGGCGGGTTTATTGGGGGGGGGGGGGGGGCCCCCGCGGGGGGGGGCGGGGGGGGGGGCCGGGGGGGGGGGGGGCCGGGGGGGGGGCGGGGGGGGGGGGGGGGGGGGGTGGAGGGCGGCACATTCGGGGCGTATGCGATCCGTGCTCCGATCGGGGGGCGCTCCGTGCGGAACGTGCCCCTTCTGAATTGACCCTCGCTCAACTATGTTCTTTCCGACGGGGTGCAGGGGGATGCGCTCACCGGGTCCGCGACGGGCGGACCGCGGAAGGGGCCAGTTCCGCACACTCCGGCTTTCGATGGCGGGGAGAGTCTCCGGGGGGAGACGTCATTACCGGGGGATTGTCTATGCATGTTCAGGACTCTCATTGGTCGTCCGCGTCGGCTGTCGCGCCCGGTGGCGCGATGAGTGCGGCGGCGGGTGGCGCACGCGGAGACGCGGCAAGGAACGCGCCGTTGCGCGTGGACGCCCAGCGCAATCTGGAGCACGTCCTGCGCGCGGCCCGCGAGGTCTTCGGCGAGCTGGGTTACGGCGCGCCGATGGAGGACGTGGCGCGGCGCGCGCGGGTCGGTGTCGGCACCGTGTACCGGCGCTTTCCGAGCAAGGACGTGCTGGTCCGGCGGATAGCCGAGGAGGAGACGGCACGGCTGACCGACCAGGCCCGGGCGGCGCTCGGGCAGGAGGACGAACCGTGGTCGGCGCTGTCCCGCTTCCTTCGGACTTCGGTGGCCTCGGGCGCCGGGCGGCTGCTGCCGCCGCAGGTGCTGCGGGTCGGGGTGTCGGACTCCGCCGACGACGGTGAGGGCGGTGACGGCGCTGTCCCGGCCGGTGAGCCGCGGGTGCCGCAGCAGCGGATACAGCCGGGCTCGGGCGAGCTGCGGCTGGTGTCCGAGGAGCACGGTCCTGCCGGTGCGCCGGCCGGCGTCCAGGCGTCCGTGGAGGGCGATCACGGTGCGGCGGCGCTGCTGGAGGTCGTGGGCCGGCTCGTGGAGCGGGCGCGGGCGGCGGGCGAACTGCGGCCGGGCGTCTCGGTGTCGGACGTGCTGCTGGTGATAGCCACCGCGGCACCCTCGCTGCCGGACCCGGCGCAGCAGGCGGCGGCCTCGGCGCGGCTGCTGGACATCCTGCTGGAGGGACTGCGGTCGCGTCCGGCCTGAACCACCGTGGCCGTCGGGGCGGGGGCGCCGTCTCCGGGGCACTACCTCGGGGGGCCTCCGGAGCGGGCCTCCGGAGCGGGCCTCCGGGGGACATTTCCTTCCCCGAACGGCTGAGCGTCATGACCGCCGTACGGCAAGTCCCCACGGACGAGTGGTGATCGGCACTGGGAGGTCCTGGACAAAAGCCAATCTGGCACTCTGACGCCGTGTTCGGACTGGCTGGGCAGGCGGCGGGGGCTTTCCGCGATGAGCGTTGACGGGCGGGGCGGGTCACTCGGTGACGGCGACGGCGGGGCCCGTGTAACCCGGCCCCCCGACACACCACAGCTGCCCGGCCAGGGCCCGCCGGGCAGGTGCCCCACTGTCG
>NZ_JBHXNW010000032.1:10599-83830 GCF_042717365.1 Streptomyces sp. NPDC058534 | reverse complement strand
GGCCGGGGGGGGGGGGGGGGGGGGGCTGGCGGCGGGGGGGGGGGCCGGGGGGGGGGGACCCCCGGGGGCCGGGCGCCGGGGGCCCGGGCCCCCGCGCCCCCCCCGACTCACCACAGGTGCCGGGCCAGGGCAGGCGGGCCAGGTCCCCGTGGGGCGGCGGTCCCACGGACGGGGGCCCGCCCAGCCCGGGTGGGGGTACGGCCGAGGCCGGCGCTCCGGCAGCGCCCGGTGTCCCGGCCCAGCGCGAACTGCACGAGGACAGTGTCCTGCCGCCGCCGCGCGAGGTCCCGTGGTCCGACGCGGAGCTGATCGAGGGCATGCGCGCGGGCGACGACACGGCCTACGAGGAGCTGTTCCGGCGCCACGCGGACGCGGTGCGCCGGTACGCACGCACCTGCTGCCGCGACGCCCACACCGCGGACGACCTCACGGCCGAGGTCTTCGCCCGCATGCTCCAGGCGGTGCGCGGGGGTTCGGGGCCCGAGCACGCCGTGCGCGCCTACCTGCTCACCGCGGTCCGGCGGGTCGCCGCGGGCTGGACGCGGTCGGCCGGGCGGGAGCAGCTGGTCGACGACTTCGCCGTGTTCGCCGCGCGGGCCGCGCGGACCACCGAGGCCCGGGACGACGACACCCTGGAGCTGGGCGCCGACGTACGGGCCATGCACCAGGCCGAGCAGTCGATGGCGATGCGGGCCTTCCGGTCGCTGCCGGAGCGGTGGCAGGCCGTGCTGTGGCACACCGAGGTCGAGGACGAGTCGCCGAGCGAGGTGGCCATGCTCTTCGGGCTGGACGCCAACGGCACCCGCGTGCTCGCGAGCCGCGCCCGCGAGGGTCTGAAGCAGGCCTACCTCCAGGCCCACGTCAGCGACACCCTCGCCGCCGACGAGGAGTGCGCCCGCTACGCCGACCAGCTCGGCACGTACGCGCGCGGCAGGCTGCGCATCCGGGCCGAACGCGGGCTGCGCAAGCATCTGGAGGAGTGCGCGAGGTGCCGGCTGGCCGCGACCCAGATCGAGGAGGTCGCGAGCGGCATTCCCGCCGTGGTGCCGGTCGCCGTCATCGGCTGGTTCGGCGCCGCCGGGTACGCCAAGGCGGCCGGGCTCATCGCCGGCGGCGCGGGCGTCGGCGCGGCGGGCGCGGCGGCGGCCGGTGGCACGTCCGGCGGTGCGGGCGCGGCGGCGGCCGGTGGCACGTCCGGCGGTGCGGGCCCGGGCGGCGGTGCCGCGGCCTCCGAAGGGCTGGGCGCGCCGGTGAAGGCCGGTATCGCGGCCGGTGTGGTGGCGGCGGCCGCCGCGGCGGCGCTGGTCTTCGCACTGGCCGGCGACAGCGACCCGGAGGAACGGCCCCCAAAGGCGGCCCCGCCCGCCTCCTCACCGGTGGCCCAGCCCGCCCCCGACTCCCCCACGCCCTCGCCGCGCCCACCCCGCCCCCAGCCCCCGGCGGCCACCCCCGAGCCGACCCCGCCCCGAACACCCACCCCGACTCCCGAGCCACCCCCGTCACCGAAGCCCAGACCCACCCCGAAGCCCACGCCCACACCCACGCCGACCCCGCCCCCGTCACCCCCCGCGCCCTCACCCCCACCGCCCCCACCCGCCCGGACCGTCCACCAGTGGAACGAGCTGACGTACGACGTGATCGGTGACGGCACCCGGCCCGAGATGCGGCTGGCCGGGAGCAGTTGGGTGTGGCAGCGCTCCGCACTGTCGATCGACGGCGTGCGGTACGCGCACGGCGTCACCGTGCACGGCCGCTCCTCCGTCACCATCGACCTCTACCGCTCCTGCTCGTCCTACGACGCGCTGGTCGGCGTCGACGACCTGACGATGAAGCTCGGCAAGGTCCACTTCTCGGTGTACGCCGACGGGGTCCGGCTGTGGAACTCCGGGCCGGTCGAGGGCGGGGACCCGGCGGTACCCGTCCATGTGGACCTCTCGGGGCGCGAGACCGTACGCCTGGTGGCCGAGCCGCACGGGCCACTCGACTCGGTGGCGCCGGCGGACTGGGCGCAGTCGCGCTTCACCTGCGCGTAGCGCCCCGTCCCACCCCGCCGTCTACGGGACAGGCTGCCGCGGCCGGAGGTCCCGCACCGCCTCGTCCAGTTCGCCCAGGACGTCCCACGGGGTGAGGGCGGCGCCGTCGGCCTGCTCGGCGGCGTACCGCTCGCCGCCGAGGGCGGTACGGGCGGCGGACCCGGCCCGCTCGGCGTGCGCGCGGTCGGGCATGGGGCGCGGACGGTCGCCGCGCCAGTGTCCGGCCGCGCCGAGCAGCCGTGCCGACCGGGCGTGGTCGCCGAGGCCGCACAGCAGTTCGGCCGAGCCGTCCACGAGGGCCGCCACGACGAGGTCGGCGCACCGCCTCCGCACGGCCGTGCGGAGGGTCTCCACCAGCAGCGGCAGCCCCTCGCGCGGCCCCGACTCGCCCGCCGTCACGAGGGCGTCCACCAGCCCCAGCATCGCCAGGAACTGCGGTGGGGGCGTCCCCCGCACGCACTCCTCGCGGGCCGCTTCGCACAGGATCCGCCCGCGCGCGAAGTCCGCGTCCTCCACCGCGAGTCCGGCCCGCAACATCAGGACGAAGGCCTTGGAGTCCACCACGCCGTACCGGTCGGCGGCGGCGCCGGCCTGGTCGAGCACGGTGAGCGCCGTACCGCGGTCGCCCGCGCGGTAGGCGATCTCGGCGAGCCGGGCGATGAGGAACGGCGACTCCGCGAACGCGCCCACCTCCTCGGCGAACCGCAGGGCCTCCTCGTACGCGGCCCTGGCCTCCTCGTAGCGGCCGAGGACCATGGCGTGCTCGCCGAAGGCGCTGCACACCAGGGCCTCCACCAGGCGGTCGCCGATACGGCGGCTGAGCACGCGCAGTTCCGCCAGGTCCTCGTCGACGCCGGCCAGGCCCCCGGAGGAGTCGACCACCGTGTGCGTACGGAACATGAGACTGGCGGCGATCTCCCACTCGCCACCGTAGACACGGCAGTTGGCGACGGAGGCGTCCATGACCTCGCGTACGTCGTCGGAGTCGCTGACGAAGAACTGGGTCAACGGCCAGATGAGGCCGGGTACCCGGGCCGCTTCCGGGCCTCCCGCGGCGAAGTGGTCCCGCAGCCGGACGACGTACCGCCGCAGCCGCTCGTCCAGCCGCCCCTCCCCCGGACCGGCCTCGAAGGTGAGGAGGAGGTGCATCATCCGCACCTGCATGCGCAGGGAGTGCAGCGGGTGCCGGGTGTCGCCCTCCGGGACGGCGAGGAGGGCGTCGACGGGGTCGGCGGCGGCCGTACGACGGGCGAGGACGTCTTTCGCCGGCACCTCCGCACCACCCGCGTCCAGGGCGGCCCCGAGACGCAGCGTCCGGTCGAACCATCTGATGCCCTCGTGCCGGTAGTTGCGCAGCCACCAGAACCATCCCATGGCGAGTGCGAGGGCGGCGGCCTCCTGTTCGTCACCGGCGTCGAGGGTGCGGTCGAGGGCCGCGCGGATGTTGTCGTGTTCGGCCTCCAGCCGGGCGATCCAGGGCAGCTGCCCGGCGGACCGCAGCTGGGGGTCGGCCTTCTCGACCAGTGCGCGTGCCCACGCGCGGTGGGCCTTTTCGGCACCGGCGCGCAGCTCGGGCAGCTCGGCGGCGCGTTCGTCGGCGTACTCGTGGATGGTTTCCAGCATGCGGTAGCGCATGCCGGCGCCGTGGGTGCCGGGGGCGGCGACGACGAGGGACTTGTCGACGAGGGCCCCGACGAGGTCGGCCGCGGGCCCGGTGGCGACGGCTTCCGCCGCGTCCAGCTCCCAGCCGCCGACGAAGACGGACAGCTGCCGCAGCATGGTCCGTTCGGCGTCGTCGAGGAGGTCCCAGGACCAGTCGACCACCGCCCGCAGGGTCTGCTGGCGGGGCAGGACGGTGCGGCTGCCGGAGGTGAGCAGGCGGAAGCGGTCGTCGAGGCGGTCGGCGATCTCCCGGGGTGTGAGCACGCGCAGGCGGGCCACGGCCAGCTCGATCGCGAGGGGGAGGCCGTCCAGCCGTCGGCAGATCTCGGCGACGGCGGCCTCGTCGCGCAGTACGGTCCCGGCGTCGGGCCGTACGGCGGCCGCGCGGGCGGCGAAGAGGCGCTGGGCCTGGTCCGGGGTGAGCGGCTCGACCGGACGCACCGACTCGCCCGGGACGCCGAGCGGTTCACGGCTGGTGGCGAGCACGGTGAGGCCCGGGCAGCGGGTCAGCAGCGTCTCGGCGAGACGGGCGACCTCTTCGATGAGGTGTTCGCAGTTGTCAAGAACAAGAACCAGGTTGCGCGGCACGCAGTACTCGACGAGCAGGGTGACGGGGTCGTGCTGGACGGCGGGCCGGTCGCTGCTCACCAGGACGGTCTCGCGCAGCCCGAGCGCGTTGACGACCGCGCCGGGCACGGCCTCGGGCCGGTCGAGGGGGGCCAGCTCGACCAGCCAGGCCTGCGGGAGCGCGGCGGCGGCCTCCTCGGCGAGACGGGTCTTTCCGGAGCCGCCGGGGCCGGTGAGGGTGACCAGGCGGGCCGTGTGCAGTTCGGAACGGATGGCGTCGAGTTCGCGCTCGCGCCCCACGAAGGAGGTCAGCCGGGGCCGGATGTTGCCCCTCCGCGCGGGAGGCTCCGTCTGCGGGCCGGCGGCGGGGGCGCCGAGCAGCTCGGCGTGCAGGGCACGCAGTTGAGGACCCGGTCCGGTCCCGAGCCCCTCGTCCAGGGCGCGCCGGGCGTCCTCGTAGGCGGCCAGGGCGTCGGCGTCGCGGCCGGCGGCGCGCAGGGCGCGGATGAGGAGGGCGTGCAGTGGTTCGTCGTACGGGTGCGCGGCGGTCAGCTCCCGCAGCCGCGGTACGGCGTCGTGGGCGTCGCCGAGGCGCAGGCCGGCCTCGATCCGGGCCCGGGTCGCCTCCAGACGCAGGGCCTCGGGGCGGGCGGCGGCGCCGGGGAGGTCGGCGAGGGCGGGCCCACGCCAGAGCCCGAGGGCCCCGTCCAGCTGCCGGGCGGCGCTCGCGGCGTCGCCGCGCTGCAGGGCGGCGGTGCCGTGCCGTACAAGTCGCTCGAAGACGTACAGGTCCACGTCGTCGCGGGTCGCGTCGAGCCGGTACCCACCGGGGGCGGAGGCGACGGCGCCCTTGCCGACGGTACGACGCAGACGGCCGACCAGTGCCTGGAGGGCGGCGGGGGCGTCCTTCGGCGGATCCTCCGCCCAGACCTCGTCGATCAGGGTGGCGGGGGTGACGACCTGGCCGGGTCGCAGGGCGAGGGCGGCGAGCAGGGCACGAAGCCGGGGCCCGCCGGGGGTGACGACGGTGCCGTGGTCCTCCGTCTGGGCGACCCCCAGGATTCTGTACCGCACGGGTTCATTGTCGCCGGACGGGGTGCGGTGAGTGACCCGGCGTCCGTATCGCACCCGGAGGGGGTGGTGTCCGGGGGTGGGTTTACGCGACCCGGCGCGACGGGGTTCGGGGCAAGGGCGGGGTGGGTTCCCGCGACCCGGCGCGACGAGGCGCGGGACGCGAGTACGAGCGCGCGGTGGGCGACACGACCCGGCGCGACCAAGCGCGGGACGCGAGTACGAGCGCGCGGTGGGCGACACGACCCGGCGCGACGAAGCGCGGGACGCGAGTACGAGCGCGCGGTGGGCGACGCGACCCGGCGCTTGCCGGGTGCCGCTCTCTTTGGGACGGGCGCCGCCCCAGGCGGCACATCTGCCCGCGGTTACGCGGGAAGGCTGCCCCCAGCCGCGCCGCACCCACCCTGGCGCCGCAGGCACCCTCACCCCCGCCGCATCACAGCCCCCGCACCACCCAACGCCCCTCGCTCCGGCGCGATCCCGCCCGGTACCGCGCGTTGGCGGGCCGGGGTGCCCGTCCAGCATGTGCCTCGGCGGGCCAGCAGGCGGCGGAGCCACAGTTCCAGTGAGACCAGGTCGGCCAGTCCGTCCAGCGGCAGCGCCTCCCCCGCCGCCACCGCGCGCACCGCCTTGCGCACCACCCGCGCCTCCACCAGGCCCGCCTGCGCGAGCAGCGGCGTGTCGAAGAGGCTGAGCAGGGAGTCCGCGGAGACCCGCAGTCCCGCCCGTGCGGCCGAGGCGGCCAGCGCCTGCGTGGGCGCCCCCCACCCGCTCGGCAGCTCGCTCACCCCCGCCCCCTCCAGCACCGTCCGCAGAATCGCCGCCCGCGCCCCCGGCTGCACCCGCAGCGCCTCCGGCAGGGCACGGCACGCGCGCACCACCTGGTTGTCGAGGAACGGCGCGTGCAGCCGCTGGAAGCGGATCTCGGCCGCCTGCTCCAGCACCCGTACGTCCGCGGCCTGCCGCGCCAGCGCCGTACGCGCGCGGAAGTCGCCCGGCCGCTGCCCCGGCCCCACCCCCGACCGCTGCGGGGAGGTCTGGAGGCGAACCGATACTTCAGCCAGTGCCTCTCCGGTCAGCCACCGCGCCGCCGGACCGGGCCCGGCCCAGGTCAGCGCGGCCAAGGAGGCGTCCATCGCCCCGTCACCGGGCGCGTCGAACCGCCGCCGCAGCAGCCGCTCGGCGAGCACTTCGAGACCCGTCCGGTACGGCGTCCGCGCCAGCCGCCGAGCCGCCCCGTACACACGCGCGGGGACCAGCACCGACCCGTCGGCCTTGGCCAGCGCGGCGACCGGCCGCACGAGATGGCGCCGTTTGCGGTCCATCAGCAGGTCGGCCAGGCGCGCCGGATGGGCGTCCAGCACCTGCCGCGCCCCGTACCCCGTGAAGTGGTCCGCGCTGCCCGCCGCCAGCCGCGCCCGGTGCCGCGCGGCCGCGACCAGGGACGAGCCCGGTTCGTCGGTGAGCGGCCCGTCCAGGTCGGCGTACGGCAGCATGTCCTCCCCGCCCGTGACCACCACGTGGTGCAGCCGCGGGTTGGCCGCCAGCGCGCCCGCCCGCGCCAGCTCGGACTCCTGCCCGCCCACGGCGAGGTCGTTGAAGGTGACGGCCAGCAGCCGCTCCCCGGCACCGGTGCCGTGCCCGAGCACGGTCCCCGGCATCCCCGGCAGCCCGGCGGCCAGCAGCGCCAGCGTCCCCGAGGCCGGCCCACCGGACAGGTCGGCCCCGATCCCCGGAACCGGCATCCCGCGCGCGGCACGCCGTTCCGCGGGCCCCATGCCCGGGACGGGCCCGGGGTCGATGCCGTCCCCGGGGACGTGCCGAGGCGCGGCGAGACGCGTACGCACCGCCTCCACCAGGGCGTCCCGCACCCCGTCCACCGCGCGGTCGGGGTCGGCGGAGGGCGCCGCGACGGCGAGCGAGGCCACCGGCTCGTACCCGGCGATCTCGCGCGCCCCGGCGCGCAGGATCAGCGCATGCCCCGGCGGAACGCGCTTCACGCCGTCGTACGGGGTGGAGTCGTCCAGCGCGGCGGGCACGTCGGGCGCGGCGAGCAGCGCGGCGAGGTGGCCGAAGTCGAGGTTGGCCTCGACGAGGTCGGCCAGGGGCAGCGCGGCGGTCGCGTAGGCGGTGCCGCCGGACCAGGGGGTGTGGAACACCGGCCGCGCGCCCGCGAGGTCGCCGCAGACGGTGATCCGCCGCCCCGCCTGGACGACGGCCGTGTAGCTGCCGGGCCACGCCGTCAGGTGCCGGAGGGCGCCGCCGCGCGCGGCGAACAGGGCGACCCGAAGCTGTTCGTCGGATGCGCCGCAGATGCCGAGGACGGCGATCCGGGTCTGCGGGTCGGCGTCGACGACGCGGACCTCGTCGGGGCGCCAGTCGCCGACCGCCCACAGGGGGTCGGGGTCACCCCACAACGGCTGGGCGCCGACGGGCTGTACGGTCTCGCCGTCGTATCCGGTGGCGCCCGCGGAGCCGGCCGCGCCGGTGATCCCCGCGGCTCCCACGGCGGCGCTGCTCCACCCCACCAACCACCGCATCGACGCCTCCACAGGCTGGGGACAACCAGTGCACCGTACGAACTGGTTCCCCATGCTCCCATGAAGGGCGCGCCACAGAGCAGCGGCGGAGCCGCACGAGCTCCCGTGAATGCGTCCTCGCGGTCACTCGCGCGAGGACGTCAACTCCCCTTCCGCTTCCGCTCAGTACTCGTTCCGCGTTCCGTCCGCGCTCCGTCCGCGCTCCGTCCGAGGGCGCGAAGACGACTCGAATGCGCCCCCGCAACGCGCCGTTTGGCTACCCAACGCGCCCTCAACTTCCGTGGTGGGGGCGGATGTACGCCCGAAATCCCGGGAACGATTTTCAGCCAAATCAGCGACACACGGACACGCTCGAACACGCTCCGTACAGGCTCCCCGCCTGCCCGTCGGCGCTCGGCCCGGGAGGCGGGACTCGCCCCCCGGGCCGGTCCGCCGCCCGCGGGGATGTAGGCGGCGGCGTCCCCCAGCCCACTGGATCCAGTACAGCGGGCCGACCCACGCACCGCCCATGGAATCGCTCCCCCGATGGCCGGAGAAGAGCGCACGGACGGGCGCACGGCCACACACCGGGAGCACGTCGCAACGGACCGTGCATACACCGCACTTGAGTACGGACCACAATCCCGCCATCCGGAACAATGCCTCTTAACGCCTGGGATCCGGCGAACTACGCTGGGTTTACGAATGCCGCGTGGTTATGCCAGCGCGGCAGCCGTCTGTGTCGAGGGGTGGCGCATGTCCAGGGAGCTACGCGGGCCGAACGAAAAGCTCGGCGCCGTTCTCGCCCTCGCGGGAATCAGCAACGCAGGACTCGCCCGGCGCGTCAACGACCTCGGCGCCCAACGCGGGTTGACACTTCGCTACGACAAGACGTCGGTGGCGCGCTGGGTGTCGAAGGGGATGGTGCCGCAGGGTGCGGCACCGCACCTCATCGCCGCCGCCATCGGCCAGAAGCTCGGCCGCCCGGTGCCGCTCCACGAGATCGGCCTGGCGGACGCGGATCCCGCCCCCGAAGTGGGCCTCGCCTTCCCCCGGGACGTCGGCCAGGCGGTGCGCTCGGCCACCGAGCTGTACCGTCTCGACCTCGCCGGCCGCCGGGCCGGCGGCGGCATCTGGCAGTCGCTGGCCGGTTCGTTCGCGGTGAGCGCGTACGCGACGCCCGCCTCCCGGTGGCTGATAACCCCGGCCGACAGCTCGGTGGCGCGCGAGGTGGGCCCGGCCGAGGGCTCCGGCGCGCCGCTCAAAGTCGGCCACAGCGATGTGCAGAAACTGCGGGAGGCCGCCGAGGACGCCCGCCGCTGGGACTCCAAGTACGGCGGCGGCGACTGGCGTTCGTCGATGGTCCCCGAGTGCTTACGCGTCGAGGCGGCACCCCTGCTGCTCGGCTCCTACTCCGACGAGGTCGGTCGCGCCCTGTTCGGCGCCTCGGCCGAACTGACCCGGCTGGCCGGCTGGATGGCCTTCGACACCGGTCAGCAGGAGGCGGCCCAGCGGTACTACATCCAGGCGCTGCGCCTGGCCCGCGCGGCGGCCGACGTCCCGCTGGGGGGCTACGTCCTCGCCTCGATGTCCCTCCAGGCCACCTACCGCGGCTTCGGGGACGAGGGCGTGGACCTGGCGCAGGCCGCGCTGGAGCGCAACCGGGGCCTGGCCACCGCGCGCACCATGAGCTTCTTCCGCCTGGTCGAGGCGCGCGCCCACGCGCGGGCGAGCGACGCGGTGGCGGCCGGCGCCGCGCTGAAGGCCGCCGAGAGCTGGCTGGAGCGCGCCCGTCCCGGCGACAGCGATCCGACGTGGCTGGGTTTCTACTCCTACGACCGGTTCGCCGCCGACGCGGCCGAGTGCTACCGCGATCTGAAGGCACCACGCCAGGTGCGCCGCTTCACCGAGCAGGCCCTCTCGAAACCGACGGAGGAGTTCGTACGCTCGCACGGCCTCAGGCTCGTCGTCTCGGCGGTGGCCGAGCTGGAGTCGGGCAATCTGGACGCGGCCTGCGAGCAGGGCGTGCGAGCGGTCGAGGTGGCCGGCCGTATCTCCTCGGCCCGCACCACCGAGTACGTGAGGGACCTCCTGCACCGCCTGGAGCCGTACGGCGACGAGCCGCGCGTGGTCGAGCTGCGTGAGCGCGCGCGGCCGCTGCTGGTGACCCCGGCCTGACGCAGCCGGCCTGACGCAGCCGGCCTGATGCACCGCCCCTTCCGGGTTTGAAGGCATTGTCAGTGGCGCAGTGCACTATCGAAGCCGGGAGGTGGACCGGAAGATGGAACGAGTGTTCGACTGCGATGTGCTGGTGATCGGCGGCGGCATCGTCGGCCTGTCGACGGCGTACGCGATCACGCGTGCCGCCCCGGGCACCCGGGTCACGGTCCTGGAGAAGGAACCGGGCCCGGCCCGGCACCAGACGGGCCGCAACAGCGGCGTCATCCACAGCGGCGTCTACTACCGCCCGGGCTCGCTGAAGGCGCGCTACGCGGTGCGGGGCGCCGCCGAGATGGTCAAGTTCTGCGCCGAGTACGGCATCGCCCACAGCGTCACCGGCAAGCTGATCGTCGCCACCGACCGCGCCGAGCTGCCCCGCCTGCACGCCCTCGTCCAGCGCGGCCGGGAGAACGGCATTCCGGTGCGCGAGCTGGGCGCCGCCCAGATGCAGGAGTACGAGCCCGAGGTCAGGGGCCTCGCCGCCATACACGTCGGCACCACCGGCATCTGCGACTACGTCGCCGTGGCCCGGCAGCTGGCCCACGCGTCCGGCGCGGAGCTGCGCTACGGCGCCGAGGTACGGCACATCGACCGCCGCCCCGGCCTCGGCGTCGCCGTCCGCACCCGCTCCGGCGAGGTGCTGCGCGCCCGCGTCCTGGTCAACTGCGGCGGGCTGCACTGCGACGAGATCGCCCGCCTGACCGGCGACGACCCGGGGATGCGCATCGTGCCCTTCCGGGGCGAGTACTACGAGCTGGCGCGGCCCGAGCTGGTGCGGGGCCTGGTGTATCCGGTGCCGGACCCGGCGTTCCCGTTCCTCGGGGTGCATCTCACCCGCGGCATCGACGGCGGCGTGCACCTCGGGCCGAACGCGGTGCCGGCGCTGGCCCGCGAGGGCTACGGCTGGGGTGTCGTCCGGCCCCGCGAGCTGGCCGCGACGCTGGCCTGGCCCGGCTCCTGGCACATCGCGCGGCGGCACTGGAGGTACGGCACCGGGGAGCTGCGCCGGTCGCTGTCCAAGGCGGCCTTCACCACCGCCGTACGCAGGCTGCTGCCGGCGGTGACGGAGAGCGACCTGGTCGCGGCGCCGGCCGGCGTGCGGGCCCAGGCGGTGCTGGCGGACGGGACGCTGGTGGACGACTTCCTGATCAAGGAGGGCCCCCACGCGGTGCACGTGCTGAACGCGCCGTCGCCCGCGGCCACCGCGGCCCTGCCGATCGGGCGGGAGGTGGGCCGCAGGGCACTGACCCTGCTGGGAGGCTCGTGAGCCCGGGACGGGCGGGCCGTAAAATTGGGGGCACTGTGTCTGATCTCCCCAGCGCCCCCGACGCTCACCAGCCAGCCGCCGCCCACGCCGGCACCTCCCTGAGGCACACCCGTGCCAAGGGGGAGCCGCGTTTCCCGGACGGGCCGAAGGCCGATCCCGCCGGATCGCACTTCGAGCGGCGGATCCGCAGTTTCCAGCCCCGGCGCAGCCGCGTGACGGCCGGGCAGGCGGACGCGCTGCAACGGCTGTGGCCCCTGTGGGGACTGGACATCGACGGGCAGCGCGACCTCGACCTCGGCGAGCTGTTCGGCGACGCGCGCCCGGTCGTCCTGGAGATCGGCTTCGGCATGGGCGAGGCCACCGCCCAGATGGCAGCGGCCGACCCCGGCACCAACATCCTCGCCGTGGACGTCCACACCCCGGGCCAGGGCAACCTCCTCGGTCTCGCCGAGGGGCACGGCCTGTCCAACATCCGGGTGGCCAACGGCGACGCGATCATCCTCCTGCGCGAGATGCTCGCCCCCGGCTCGCTCGCCGGACTGCGCGTCTACTTCCCCGACCCGTGGCCGAAGAAGCGCCACCACAAGCGGCGCCTGATCCAGCCGGAGTTCCTGACCCTGGCCGCGACCCGGCTCGCGCCGGGCGCCTTCGTGCACTGCGCCACCGACTGGGAGCCGTACGCCGAGCAGATGCTCGTCGAGCTGACCGCGCACCCCGACTTCGAGAACACCGCGCCGGACGGCGGTTTCGCGCCGCGTCCCGCGCACCGCCCGCTGACCCGTTTCGAGGGCCAGGGACTGGACAAGGGACATGTGGTGAACGACCTGCTCTTCCGCCGCGTACAGCTCCGCGATCCCCACGAAGAGCAGCACCTCACCGGTTAGGGTCCATGCCGTGGCCACCAGTCCCCCGTGTCCGACGCGTCAGCCCACGTATCCGCGTACGCATCCGCACTGGTGGCAGCGGACCTGGGTGCGCTACGGCGCGCTGGTCACGCTGCTCGCGCTCTCCGGCCTGGTGATCCTGGCCCTGGTCCGCGAACAGACCGGCACGCGGGGGTTCCTGGTCGGGCTCGGCCTCGCGGTGCTGCCCGTGCCGCTGCTCGTGGCCGCGTTCCGCTGGCTGGACCGGGTCGACCCCGGCCCGTGGCGCAACCTGCTGTTCTGCTTCTCCTGGGGCGCCTGCGCGGCGGCGCTGATAGCGATCGTCGCCAACAGCTTCGCGACCCGATGGATAGCGACCGCCACCGCGGACCCGGCGAGCGCGGACACTCTGGGCGCCACGGTGATAGCGCCGGTCGTCGAGGAGTCCGCCAAGGCCGCCGCGGTCCTCCTGGTCTTCCTCTTCCGCAGGCGCGACTTCACCGGCATCGTCGACGGAGTGGTGATCGCCGGTGTCACCGCCACCGGCTTCGCCTTCACCGAGAACATCCTGTACCTGGGCACCGCGTTCGGCACCGACCAGCTCACCGGCGGCAGCGGCATCGCCTCGGTCACCGCGGCGACCTTCTTCGTCCGCGTGGTGATGTCCCCGTTCGCGCACCCGCTCTTCACCGTGCTCACCGGCATCGGCTTCGGCATCGCCGCGCTCTCCGCGGGCCGCCACCGCCTGCGCCGCGCCCTGCTCCCGCTGTCCGGCCTGCTGCTCGCGATGGGCGTGCACGCGCTGTGGAACGGCTCGGCCGCCTTCGGCGCGTACGGCTTCTACGCCGTGTACGCGGCCTTCATGGTGCCGGCCTTCGGCCTGCTGACCTGGCTGGTGATCTGGACCCGGCAGCGCGAACTGGGCACCGTACGGACCGAGCTGCCCGCGTACGTCATGGCCGGGTGGCTGACGCCTTCGGAGCCGTACGCGCTCGGCTCGATGCGGGCCCGCCGCGTCGCCCGCCACCACGCCCGCCGGCACGGCGGCAAGGAGGCGGCACGCGCGGTGGCCCAGTACGAGGCGTACGCGACCTCGCTGGCGTTCCTGCGGCAGCGAGGTCGCCGGGGCGGGGCGGGCGCCGACTACGCCGTGCGCGAGCGGGAGATGCTGGACGCCCTGTGGCACCGGCGCGGCGCGGCCCGCCCGGCCCTGGACCACGCGGCCCGGTCGACGGCACCGCCCGTGCCCCGGCCCGCGCCGCCCTGGGCGTACCCGTACGGGACGTACGGCCCGTACGGCGGCGGCCCCCCGGCGCCGTACCCGGTCCAGGCGCCGTACACCCCGTACGTCCCGTACACCCCGTACGCCCACCCGTACGCACCGCCGGGCCCCTACCGTCCGTAGCGGGCACCTACGGCGTCACGCTCAGGCCGACGCCCGCGTCAGCCTCCCGGCCTCGTCGTCCGTCAGGCTCAGCTCGGCGACGCCCAGCAGCGCGGGCAGCTGCTCCACCGTGCGCGCGGACGCGATCGGCGCGGTCACCGTCGGCTGGGCGGCGAGCCAGGCGAGGGCGACCGTGGCGACGGGGGCGTCGTGGGCCTCGGCGATCTCGTCCAGGGCGGCGAGCACCCGCCGGCCGCGCTCGGTCTCCAGGTGCTTGGCCGCACCGCCCGCACGCGGGCTGTCGACGCTCGCGCCGGGCCGGTACTTGCCGGTGAGGAAGCCCGCGGCGAGGGCGTAGTACGGCACGGCGGCCAGGCCCGACCGCTCGGCGAGGTCGCGCAGCCCGCCCTCGTAGGTGTCGCGCGAGACCAGGTTGTAGTGCGGCTGGAGGGCGACGTACCGGGCGAGGCCCTCGCGGTCGGAGAACTCCAGGGAGGCCGCGAGCCGCTCGGCGGAGATGTTGGAGGCGGCGATGTGCCGCACCTTGCCCGCCTTCACCAGCGCGTCCAGCGCGCCGATGATCTCCTCGACCGGCACCTCGGGCTTGTCGAAGTGCGTGTAGTAGAGGTCGATGTGGTCGGTGCCCAGGCGGCGCAGCGAGGCGTCGGCCGCCGCCCTGATGTTCGCGGCGGAGAGGCCCGGGTACTCGGGGTGCTGGCTGACCTTGGTGGCGAGGACGACGTCATCGCGGTTGCCGCGGGCCGCGAACCACTGGCCGAGGACGGTCTCGGACTCGCCGCCGCTGTTGCCGTCGACCCAGGCGGAGTACGAGTCGGCGGTGTCCACGAAGTTGCCGCCGGCCGCCGTGTAGGCGTCCAGGACGGCGAAGGACCGATCCTGGTCGGCGGTCCAGCCGAAGACGTTGCCGCCGAGGGCGAGGGGGAAGACCTCCAGGTCGGAGGAGCCGAGCTTGCGCAGAGAAGTCATGTAGGGCGTCAACGAACGCACCCGAGCAGGTCATTCCGGCACGGACGCGAAAACCCCGCAGACCGGCAGCCCTGACGTCGGGGGGTTGCCGTCAGGACCGCCGGGGACCAGCGGGGGAAGCGCGGGAAGCGGGTTGGCCGTGGCTCAGGGGGTGAGGCCCTTGCTCTGCAGCCAGGCCATCGGGTCGATGCCGGAGCCGCCGCCCGAGTGGACCTCCATGTGGAGGTGGGCGCCGGTGACGTTGCCGGTGGCGCCGACGCGGCCGATGACGTCACCGGTGGTGACCTCCTGGCCGACGCTGACGCTGATGGAGGACTGGTGGGCGTACCAGATCTCGGTGCCGTCATCCAGGGTGAGCACGGTCTTGTAGCCGTACGACCCGTCCCAGCCGGCCGACGTGATGGTGCCGCTGTGCACGGCCTTGAGCAGCGTGCCCGTGGGTGCGGCGAAGTCGAGGCCGGTGTGTTGGCCGGAGGACCAGTAGGCGCCGGCCTGGCCGAAGGTCGAGGAGATCGTGTACGAGGAGGTCGGCAGCGTGAACTGCTTGGCCAGCTTGGCCAGGCGCTCGGCCTCGGCCTTCTTCGCGGCCTCCTCCTCCGCCTTCTTCTTGGCGGCGGCGGCCTTGGCCTCGGCCTCCTTCTCCGCCTTGGCGGCGGCTTCCGCGGCCTTCTTCTCGGCGGCGGCCGCGGCCTCGGCGGCGGCCTTGGTCTCGACCTGGGCCTGCTGTTGCTCGGCCTGCGCCATGATCCGGGCTCGCAGGGACTCACCGGCGCCGGCGGTGCTGGCGCCCTCCGCGGTGTCGGCGGCGGCGGTCACGCCGATGCCACTGAGCGGGGTGCTGGAACCCGCCGGCTGCGGCGCGTCCTCGTCGGAGATGAGCGAGCCGACGTTCGGCAGGTCCGGCATGGAGATCGACACCGGCGGCTTGCCGGTCTGCGCGCTGGCCATGCCGCCCGCGCCGACGGCGGCTATGACACCGACGCCGAGGACGGTGGAGCTGCGGGCGAGCCCGCCACGCTGCTTGGCGACGCGGTGCCGGCCGCGTACGGGGCGGATGGAGTCCTCGGTGGGATTCCACTCCTCCCAGGGGCCCTCTTCGGTGCGGTAACTCTCGTAGCCGAAGGTTTCGGTGTCGTGCCGACTGGGCACGAACGGGGCCTCGGGGGCAGGCCGGTTGGACGCCACGTGGGCGTACTCCTTTCCTTCCTTTCGCCTACCGGGTTAGCTGACGGGTTCGGAGCAGGAAGGTCTCCTACGCGCGCATGCAGCCGTGTTGCCACGGCGTCAAACGCCCGATTCACCCCAATGTGGTGGTTCCCCGGTTCCCTTGCGGGATTCGGCGCGTGCGCACGGAGCCGCCTTCTGTGACGGCTGGGACGACCGCGCTGCGTTATCGAACGTTAATAGACCCGGGGCCCGGATTCCAAGCTGTTCCTCTTGATCATTAACGAAAGCAGCCCGGACGTACACCCCAGGATCGGTAAAAATCGGGCGAGTTGACCGCGGCTCGGTAATCCCCTTCACGCCACTTCTTTCTGACGGAACGTCAGCTGTTATGCGGAGGGACGCCGACCCGTCACGGCTCGTGACAATGATCATGCTCGCCGCGTCGTGGACGCCGTACGGCGAGCAGCGCCATGTCGTCCGCCATCCCGCCCCCGGAGTGGCGGCGCACGTCGCGGGCGAGGGTGTCGAGCAGCTTCGCCGGGTGGCGGAAGACGCGGCCGGACAGCCGCGCGTACGGATCGTAGAACTCCCCCCGGTCGTCCCGGGCTTCCGACAGCCCGTCGGTGTACAGCAGCAGCGTGGCCCCACCGGGGAACGCGGTCTCCTCCGCGCGGTCGGGCCACACACCCAGCTCGCCCATGCCGAGCGGCAGCGCCGACTCCCGGGCGGGCAGCGACCCCAGGGTGCCGTCGCCGTGGAGCAGCAGGGGCGGCGGATGCCCGCGGTTGACGATGCGTACGGTCCCGGCGCCGTGCGGGAGTTCGGCGAGGACGGCGGTGGTGAAGCCCTCGAAGGCGTCCAGTCCCTCGCGCCGGGTGCCCTCGCGGGCCAGCGCCCGCTCCAGCCGCTGCGCCACCGCCTCCAGCGTCGCCTCCTGCTCGGCCGCCTCCCGGAAGGCGCCGATCACCACGGCGACGGCGGCCACCGCCCCCATGCCCTTGCCCCGCACGTCCCCCACGATGAGCCGGACGCCGCGCGCGCTGTCCTGCACCGCGTACAGGTCACCGCCGATGAAGGCGCCGGCCTGCGCGGCCTCGTAGCCGACGGCGATCTCGAAGCCGGCGATCCGTTCGGCCGGCTCGGGCAGTACGGCGCGCTGGGCGGCCTCGGCGATCTCCCGGGCGATGGCGAGGCGCTCGTCGGTACGGCGGACGAAGGCGTTGACGAAGACGGCGAGCGCGGCGACCGTCGCGATGGTGATCAGCTCGGTGAGGGAGTCGACGTAGTGGATGACGCCCTTGCCGATCTGCAGCCCGACGACCGCGGCGACCACGGCGACGCCGGTGAGCGCGGTGCCCCGCCGGGAGTAGATCGGGGCGGCGACCAGCGGCGCGGCGGTGTAGAGGGGACCGGCGGTGAAGTAGCGCGGGGTGACGATGTCGTACAGGACGGCGACGATGATCAGCAGTACAGGGAGCGAGCGCACGAGGGCCCGGCCGTAGGACGTACGCCACGGTCGTGGCTGCCCGGCGGGCGGCACGGGCGGTGTCTCGTCGCCGAGGCCCGGGTCGGGCACGGGATCGCCGGGGAGCCGGCCGCCGGCTCTGGCGTACGCTCCCTCGTCCTCCACCTCACCTGCCCGCACCACTGGTCTCCCGCCACCCCCTGTCCGCGCCGCTTGCCGTACTCCAGGTTTCCCGCGGCGGGGGCGGGCGGCGAGCGGTGCGGGCCGAGCGGGTGAACGCACCGAGGGCCGGAACCCTTTCGGATTCCGGCCCTCGGCCTTCAGTAGCGGGGACAGGATTTGAACCTGCGACCTCTGGGTTATGAGCCCAGCGAGCTACCGAGCTGCTCCACCCCGCGTCGTTGTGTTCTCCACTGTACGTCATCCCAGGGGCGGAATGCACATCCGTATCTCCCTACCCGTCCAGATGACGGTTCGGCGCCTTCGCCCGCCCCTCGTACTCCGGCAGTACGACGACGACGGCGCCCCCGGCGGCGAGCACCCCGCCGCCGTCCGCCCCCGGCACGAAGGTGTCCGGCTCCCGCCAGGCCGTGACCACGCGACGCACCCCGGCGTCGAGGATCAGCCGGGCACAGGGCGCGGGCCGGGAGGCGCGGCGGGCACAGGGTTCGAGGCTGCTGTACACGGTGGCCCCCGCGAGCCGCGGATCGGCGCGGTCGATCTTGGCGAGCGCGGCCTCCTCGGCGTGCACGACGGGGTCGCCGGCCTCCCGCGAATGCCCCCGCGCCAGCTCGCTCCCGTCGGCGGCGACCACGACCGCCCCCACGCTGAACGCCGTCCGTGACGGCGGGCACAGCTCCGCCAGCTCGCAGGCGAGCGCCAGCCAGTGCCGGTCGGCGGGGCTCACGCGGTCGCCGGTGCCGGGCGCGGTCGGCAGGTACCGGGTCAGCACGACGTCCTCGATCCGCCGCGACTCCACCAGCCGCAGCCGCCCGCCCTGGTAGGCGCCGGGCCCGAAGAGCCGGGGCGCGGCCGGGTCGCCGACGAGCAGGGGCGCGAGAACGAGCTGAAGCTCGTCGGCGAGTTCCTCCTGAAGCAGCTGGGTGTGGACGGTCCCCCCGCCCTCGACCATGAGCCGCCGCACCCCGCGCCGGTCGTGGAGATACTCCAGCGCCGCCCGCCAGTCGAGCGCGGCACCGAGCGGCACGACGTCGGCGCCGATCCCCAGCGCGCGAGCCCGCCGGGCACCGTCGTCCGTGGTCAGGAGCACCTTGTCCCCGCCGGTGTGCCAGAACCGCGCCGCCGGGTCCAGCTCACCGCTGCCGCTGACGGTGACCTTGAGCGGGTACTCGGCCTTCCCCGCCGTGGTGCGGGCTGCCCGCCGCTCGGCGGAGTTCACCAGCAGCCGCGGATTGTCGGCCCGGATCGTCCCGGCCCCGACCAGAATCGCGTCCACCGACGCCCGCACCTCGTCGACCCGCTCGAAGTCGGCGGGGCTGGACAGCAGGAGCCGGTCGGGTCCGGTGTCGTCCAGACAGCCGTCGAGGGAGACGGCGGCGGAGAGGAGGACGTACGGGAGGGGCATCAAGGGCGCTCCGTGGGAGGCGTGGACGTTGTCCGGGCGACCGGCTCAGGGACCGCGAACGCATCACCTGATCACGCGTCACTGCCAGAAGACCTCTTCCACGGTGATCTGGGGATCCTCGACGCGCGGAACGAAGGTATAGACCAGCCATCCCCGATGGTTGTCGAAGAACAGGATGTGCGGGCCCTTGGGATCGGTGGACCGTACCGGTTCGACGTACATGGTTTTCGGAAGGTCCGCATCGGCGTCGATTCCCCGGAAGAACGGGTCCCTGGCCGTCACCAGTTCGGCACGGGCCTCGTCGACCATCTCCCGGACCGACTCCGGCAGCGCTTCGCGGTCCGCCAGGGCGTCGAGCCGCCAGTCCAACTGCCAAGGCGGCCCCGGGAACTCATCGGTCACTGGCCGGGCTCCGTCTGCCGGACCTGGTGGCGAATCTTCGAGGCCTCTTCGAGCAGCGCCGTGGCCTCGACGACGTCGGTGGAATCCGCCGCACGGTGGTGGAGATCAGCCATGTGTGCGTCGAGCTCCGGATCGCGAGCGATCGCGTACTCGGCCCACCAGCGGGCCATGAACGCGGGAAGAGGACCGATGTCGAAGGTGTCGGCGATCGCCCGCTTCCAGTGCTCGTCGAAGTCGGGCAGCAGTTGGGGAGCGTACTGGGCGATGGCAGCGCGCAACGCCTTTGGATTCCGCTCGGGCATGGGAGGAACGACCGGCGTGGGTTCTGCGGCGTGTGCGGACATGACCGGATGTACTCCTTCGTGCTCCTTCGGCGCACCGTGCCTCCGACGATAGCCCGCCTCGGCAATTGGGGCGGGCCACTCGATTGCCAGGCCTTGAACCCGGGACCGGTTCGCGGTACGAGGCTTCATGGGCGCGCTCCCTCATCGTCGCCGGTCTCAGGCAGGCGTCGGCCACGGGACTCCGCGACCCTCAGCGCGTCGGCGAGGCACTCCGTCAGCCGGATCGCGGTGTAGCGGACCTCGGCGTTCGGGGACACGGGGTCGTCCAGCAAACGGCGGGCGGAGCGGAGCACGTCCAGCCCTTCGGTGAGTTGCCGGGCCTCCGTCTCGTCGGCGAGGCGCGACACGATCCCGCTCCCGTCGCCGGGGGCGAGGAAGCAGGGCTTGCCTTCCGGTGACAGCCAGGGCAGGAGCCGTAGCGCGGTGTACGCCGTCATCAGGCGGCCGCCTTCCGCGCGCCGACGACGTGCTGATCGAGGTCGATGCCGAAGTCGGCGGCGAGCACGAGGGCGAGGCGGCGGTGCCGCCGGCGGTCCTGTTCCTGGTCGTGGGCGGTGAGGTAGGGGCGGACGAGGCGGGAGGCGGTGCCGTCGAGGGGCAGGTGACGGCAGTAGGGGGAGTGGTGGAGGGGGAGGTGAGTGGGGGCGCTGGGGTGAGGGACGCTCTGGACGGGGCGGGGGGCGCCTGCGCGGTGGGTTCCGGTACCGGGTCCGAAGAGAAGGGACAGCCGGCGGGCAAGGCGGCGGATAGGGTTGGGCATGTTGACGCTCCTTACAAGCGTTGGCCGCGCCCCGGGGCCCTGCCAGGCCGCCGGGGTCTTGCGTGCTGTGACTCTATCTTGCGGCAGGACGCGTTAGGTAGCAATAGGAAGCATACGGTTGCACCCGTATGTGGCTGGCTGCTAGTCGGCGCCTTAGCGTGCAGCCATGGCTGACGAGCGTGACTGGAGACCGGATCCGACGAGCCACGTCTACGTGTACTTGCAGGTCGTGCACCACATCGCCGAGGAGATTCGGACGGGACGACTGCCCGTGGGTGCCCGTCTTCCAGCTGAACGCGACCTCGCTGAGCAGTACGGCGTGGCTGTCAACACCATCCGCCGGGCCGTACGCGATCTCCGCGACCAAGGGCTGGTCCTCACCGTGCCCATCAAGGGGACCTTCGTGCGCGCGGAAACGCCCCCTTCAGGCACCGCCGACTGACGCGCCCTACCCGACGCGACCGTCCGTCTCCGTCTGCGGCGGCAGAAAGATCAGCCGATCCGCTACGGCGTCCAGATGCCGCGGCGGCAGATCCATCGTGACCGACAGGTCGTCGACCGACCCGAAGCCGCCGGCCACCCTCACCATCCGTACGGCCTCCGCGGCCTGGCCGCCCGACAGGGTCAGGAGCCGGACCAGGACGTCAGCAGGCACGTTGTTGACGTCGACGAGACCGCCGTCGGGAAACTCACGGTCGGGCAAGTCCGCGCGGCCGATCCGCAGTTCCAGGGCCCGCTGCTGGTCGGACACGGCGATCGCACGCGCCGTCTCCCGCGCCGCGCGCTCGTCGCGGTGCGCGGCGAGCAGGGCGCGCTGCCGGTCCTGCAAGGGACGGAACTGCTCGGCGTCGCGGCTCCTCCACACCCTGGACCTGATCCCGAAGGCGTGTCCGGTCCCGCCGAGGATGTTGACGAACATCCCCGCACCGAAGAGGACTTCGTACGTGGCGGACACATCCGGGTCGAAGGTGAAGTACAGCGCACTCGCCCCGACGTAGGGCACCGTGGCCAGCGTCTGCGCCCAGCTCTTCATGCGCACCGACGCGTGGATCATCAACGGCAGCGTCCCGAGCCCGAGCGTCAGGACGGGAATCAGGGCCCACAACGAGGTGAGCAGGGTCCGGGCAGGGTGTTCGCGCCTGCTGAGAAAGGGCTCGTAGTCGGCCATGCTGCTCCCCCGTGTCCGGCGGCCGGCACTCTCCGCCCAGGGTAGGACGCTCGCGTGAAGCACGACACAGCCCAGGTCGTCAGCCCCAGTCGCCGTTGATCCACGCGAGCAGACGGGCGCGCTTCTTGTAGGAGCAAGGAGCGTAGGCAGGGCCGGACGTGACGTACGCCTCGGACCCGCCCTGCAGGTCGTAACCGTAGTCGCTGGGGCCGTACTCGCCGTCGCGGTAGCCGTCCATGTCGTCGGCCCAGTCGAGGAGACCCAGGTCGAGGTTCTCGAGGTAGCGGCTGGGGTCGGCTGGTTCCACCGGTGCGGAGCGACCGTCCGCCCGCCGGTCCTCGATGCAACCGTCGGAGCGCACGGGCTGGCCCAGCCACCACCCGGCAAGGAACACCGCGTACAGCGTGGTGGCGGCGCCGAGGCGGCTCAGGGTTAGCCATGCGGGCACCCGGGGAGTGCCGCGCCATTCCTTCACTGCCATTGGCCCTCGAACCACGCTCGCATGCGGGGGCGTTCGCTTGTGTCGTTGGTGCAGGAGACGGCGTAGGCGGTGATCGTCTGGTGTTGCGTGGCGTAGGCGCCCCCACCCGGGATGTGGGCCAGGTCCGGCCCCAAGCCGTACCGTGACGGGTACGCCGACGGCGTCGGCGTGGGGGACGGCTCGGTTTCGTACTTCTCGGCGATCCGGTCGAGGTCGGCCTGGTCGACGTGGCATTCGGGAGTGACGGGCTGACCCAGGTACCAGCCCGCGACGAACACGCCGTAGATCGCGGCGGCGGCGCCGAGACGGCGCGGGGTGACCCGGCTGACGCGGCGTATTCCGGGCGGTGTTGAGCTCATGTCGCAGGACCCTATCCGCACATGAGCAAGACCCCAGCTCGTTCATGCTGTGAGCTGGGGTCCGACTGGTAGGCCCTGTGGGACTCGAACCCACAACCAATGGATCGAAAGTGCCCCCGAGATCATCCCAGTCAGTGCCGCATGCTGCCGTAGAGTCTCGTTTCCGCTGATCAGAGTAGTGTGATTACGGTTCATGTGACATCGAGTCCATACTCGTGCCTACCGGTCCGCTCACGCAGCGCTCACGCAGAGAGATCTCTGTTGGCTGCCCAAGCGGTCGGTGAACCCGCGTTGGAGACTTCAGCTGGTGGGCCGGTCACCACGGTTGGTGGCGGCCCAGCGGCCGTTCCTGCTCGACGAGCTTGGTCGTTCTGACTGTCAGTCACCGCGTGGGCGCCAACGGCGGGCCTGCCGCACCGCGACCATGGTCGCCCACACCCACATGAGAACCCCGATGGCCAGGACGGTAGCCGCAGCCGACAAGGTCAGCTCCCGAGCGAGGAAGGACTCGTCGCTCGTGGAGACCGGGTCCGCGAGGCCGGCCGCAACAACACTCCCGGCAAGTCCCGCCAGGAGGAGCGGCACGAAGACGGACCATCCGGCACTCGCGCGGAAGACGCGGAGTCCACCGGTCAGTACCGACAGCGGTGCCAGTGCCTTGCCGTGGCGCAGGAACTCCGCCATGGCACTGAGGCCTGCGGTGACGGTGAGCACCGCGACGCCGATCAGACCGAGCAAGGTAATCCAACGGCCCTGGTCACGGTTGGGGGTTCCAGCGGTCAGCTCGTCCTCCCCCGGAGCGCTGGCCCGCGCTCCGCGGGGGAACACCTGGTGGGCCAGCTGCTTGACAGCGGCGACGGGAACGGCATGCCCGTCACGGCGTACGAGCACGAGGGGGGCCTCCTCGGTGGAGTCAGCGGCGCGGTGGGCCAGCGCACGAAGGTCGGTACGGTGGACCTCCGTCACCAGCGCGTCGTGCGGCGTCCACCTGATCAGCTCCCGCAGCCTGGGGTCTTGCGGTACCCCATTGATGCGGGCTGTGGGTGCGGGGCAGTCAAGGTGCAAGGCGGCCAGGGCCGGGCAGCCACCGTAGAGATTCATGGGACCGGGGCCGTTGCCCGGCCCCGCGAGGAGGAAGGCTTCGGTGTTGTCCGGCAGGCGGTTCATGAACGTGGTCATGTCCTCGTCCGACACCTTGCCCCGGACACCGACCGTGAGCGCACTCCTGCCGATGCGGTCGAGGGTGCGCTGCGCGTCCGTGCTCTGTGCGCCGAACAGCCCCTGCCAGGCGACCGCTTGCAGGAAGACGATCAGCGCTACCGTGATGCCGGTGACCAGCCGGGCGGTGCTGCCCGGGTACGTGCTGGTGCGGCGCCCTGCCACCAGAGTCCCGGCCAGGCCGTGTGCCTGTCCCCAGCGGGTGAGGAGCCGCCCAGCAGCTGCGGTGGCGACCGCCATGGCCGCCGGCAGGGTCAGGACGGTGCCCGCGATGCCTGCCCAGCCGAAGAGGGTGCCCTGTCCGGAGCCGGATCCGACGAAGCCGGGCCCCCGCACGGCAACCAGAAACGTGACGGGGAACAGCGCGGCAACGCGGGGCAGCCAGGCGGAGGCGACCGGGCTGTGGGGCCGCGTTCCCTTGGCGCTCCGACGCGGGGCGAGCTCGGCCACGACGACAGCCGCAACTACCGCCACAAGGCCGGCCACGGGTGCGAGGGCGACCCACCACCCGTCCTGCCGCAGATACTCAGAAGGCAGGACGTAGCCGGTGAAGGGGATGTGGAGGTCATCGAGCATGGCCCAGGCGACGGCGGCTCCGCCGAGCAACGCGCCGAACAGGACCGGTGGCCCTGCTTCGCCGAGGGCCACCAGGACGCGATCCGTCCGCCGGCCACCGAGCGCTGCGACCAGAGCGGTCCTGCGGTCACGGGCGTGAGCCCCCGTACGTACGGCGATCAGCAACAGCGCAAGGCCCGGCAGGCCGAGCATGCCGGCCACGGCAGCCAGGAACATCCACTCGGCTTTGTCGTCCATGCGCCCCGAGCCGGGTTCCAGACCGTCCGCGAACAGGCCGCCGACCGCCGGTCCGAAACCGGTGACGACATCGCTGGGCGGTTTGCCGCTGAGGCCGTCACGGGGACGGACATAGGCGAGCCACTCCGTCGGCTCGTCAAGGCCGGACGGCTGAATGATGCCGGCCAGTTCCCCGTAGCGGTGGTCGATGCCCTCGGCCGCACCCGCCTTCCGCAAGGCCGGCGACAGCACGGCCTGACCGGGCGCCGGCCATCGTTCCACTCCCGGCGGCAGCGGAGCATCGCCCTCGTGCGGGGCCAGGAACACGACACTGAACCGCCGTTCGCCCACCAGCGAATCGGAGCCCACCAGCCAGGCGGTGGACCCCTGTTGGCGCGCGTCCTCCTGGATCACCGGGGTTCTCGCCGCCCGACGCTCCTCCTTGCCCGCATACACGGCGTGGACCGCCGCCAGGCCGGCCAACGTGACGGACAGGACCGCAGTGGCAAGAACGAGGGCGACCATGCGAACGCCCCCCGCCTCCGCCCGTCGACCGGCAGCCCGCCCGACCGCCAGGAGCCGGCGGGGCAACCCGCCCGTGCTCGCGCCGGCCATCACTGCGCCCCACGGTCAGCGGCCGACTCCAGGGTCCCGGCCGAGAAGCGCAGCGTGCGGTCCGCACGGGCGGCGATGGCCGGGTCGTGGGTGACCACCAACAGGCCGCACGAATACTGCCGCGGCAGGTTGAACAGCAATTCTGCGGTCCTGTCCCGGGTCTCGGAGTCCAGCGCACCGGTCGGCTCGTCCGCCAGCAGCAACGCCGGCTCGTTGATGAGCGCGCGGGCCACCGCCGTACGCTGCCGCTCTCCGCCGGAGAGCTCCTGACTCGTCGCAGCCCGCGGAACTCCGAGCTCGTCGAGAAGCCGCTGCGCCCGCTCCCGCGCCTCACGACCGCGTCCGCCACGGGCGAGAAGGGCAGCCAGGTACACATTGTCCAGGGGACTGAGTTCCGGGAGGAGCTCACCGAACTGGAAGACCATACCGATCGACTGAGCCCGCAATCGGGCCAGCCTCGCATGCCGGAGGCCGGTAACGGGTGTGCCGGTCACGGCCACCGCTCCGCCGTCAGGCTTGATCAGACCGAGCACACACGACAGAAGTGTGCTCTTCCCCGAGCCGCTGGGCCCGGTCACGGCGATCGACTCACCCGCCCCCAGTGACAGGGAGAGGCCGTCGAACAGCGTCCGCCCACCGATCACGTAGCTGAGGCCCGCTATCTCCAGTACTGGCCGCGCGTCCGCCACATCGCCCTGTGCCGTGCCCACTTGTCCCATCCTCACCGTGCCCTGTCCCCCGACATGCGGTAGCGGGGGGGGGGGGGCGGGCGCCCCCCCCCCACCACTGAAGCAAAAAGCCCCCCCCCCCGGCGCGGGGGCGGCGGGCCCCCCCCCGCCGGGTTGTTGAGGTTGACGCAAGCGGTCACCTTGCGCACGTAGTTGGTCGTGTCGAGGGCGGAGTACGTCGTGGACCCGGAGCCACCTTCGTTGTTCATACGGAAGCCCGTGTTGTACCGGCGGTCGTACAGGGTGTAGACCTCGTCCCCGTCCGTCTTGGTGTCCTTGACCGCCACAGCACCGTTGGTTCCGTGGCTCCACGCCGACGCACCTGTGGTGCTCGAGTCCAGACTCTCCCCGGCTCCGGCGAACGCCGGACCAACCCCCGTGAGCGCCGCCACGGCGGCGCCGCCAACCAGGATCTTGCCGAAAGTTCTGCTTACCGACCCGGTATCTCCCGTTGTTGTGCCTGTCAGATGTGCGGTCACCACCAGCAATGCATCACTCATCGCGACCGGTTGGCCACGCTGCCATCGCGTCCGCCCAACCTCAACCTTTTCTATCCAAAACACCGGATGCCCGCTTTCCACTTCCGTCACAGTTCGCCAAATCACCTGCGGAAAATGAGCACATGCGGTGAAAATCGCACACACATTACGCACACTCAGCAACCAACGGTTCACGTGTTAGTTGGGTCACGTTCAAATGGCGCTTACGTCCGAATCACGGAAATCAGCCCGCCCATCAGCCACTTCAAGCCAAAGCGCCATCTCGATTGATAGGAGAATGGCTAGGTCGGCGAGCTCGTGACTCATGCCGACTCCTTCTGCCGCCGGATCCTGCTTCCCCAGTTCAACCACCTATTGCATCGAACCTTCATGCACCGGTCCCACGCTGTGCCACGCAGCCCCCCGCGCGCATCGCCCACGCAATTCGATGGAAATAGGGCGCCGGCTCGTAGATTCTGGTCAGGATTTTCCTGTCGAACCTGCCCGAGTTCGGCCGGGTCTCAGCCTTTCTGCCCTTCCGTGCACGGGAACCCACGGGTTGCTACGCACCCTCTTTATGGTTCTTGCACATAGTGTGGGAAACATGGGGGGTGCATCCTTGCTGACCGTCTTCACACCCGACGTCATTCACCGCTTACCTGGGCGCTGTCCGGGCAGTTCGTCCTGCTTCCATCGCGCTTCTGTGCGGGGCTACCACCGGCGAAGGCGGCATCAGTGACCGTCAGCTCACCTCACCCCACTGCACCTGTGGCCCCCGGCACATCCTCAGGTCATGCCGACTGGAGAAGCGTGGCTACGTGGGCGCCTGCGGTCGTCGGGTTCGCCCTCGGCCTGTGGGGGATCACGGGCCCATCCACGTGGACCGATGAGATCGTCACCATGGACGTGGCTCGGCGCCCCTGGCCGCAACTAGTTGAGATGCTGGGGCAGGTGGACGCGGTGCACGGCCTGCATTACGTCCTGATGCACCTGACGGGGCAGGTAGCCGGAGTCAGCGTCTTCACCATGCGCTTGCCCTCCGTGATGGCGGTGGCCGTCGCAGCAGCCGGTCTCTCTTGGCTGGGGCAACTGCTAGGTGGTCAGCGCCTCGGCCTGTACGCCGGGCTGCTGCTCGCCGTTCTACCCACCGCGTCACGGTACGCGCAGGAGGCCCGCTCATTCGCCTTCGTCATGGCAGCGGCGGTGTTGGCCACAGGCGCCCTGGTGAAGATCATGTGTGGCAATCGCCGGTGGCCTGCAGGATATGCCGTGCTGATAGCCCTGCTGGGCTGGTTCAACGTGCTGGGCTTGCTGCTGGTGGCCGCCCACGCGGTCACCATTGCTCTACGACGTCCCAGCCATCGAGTGGTCTTACGCCTGCTCCTTGCTCAGGCCGCGGGCCTCGCTGCCGTCATTCCACTACTGGTCCTCGGCTTCTCCCAGCGCTCCGCCGTTGGTGAGATACCGCCCGTCACCATCTCAACCCCGTACAACTTCTTCAGCTGGCTACTCTCTCCCGGCCAGGGCATCCTCCCCGACCTCCTGACTCTCCTGCTCCCCCCGACGGCCCTAGTCGCCGTCGCCTTACTCGTAGCCCGCCGGCACAAGGCTCCGCCTCTGGTCCTCACTGTCGGTCTGCCTTGGCTGGCAGTGCCCACGCTGCTCCTCATAGCGGTATCCGTCCATCAATCCCTCTTCGCCTACCGCTACCTGCTTTTCTGCCTGCCAGCCGTGGCGCTGCTGCTCGCGGCGTGCTTAGGCGCCCTTCCGCGACCGGCGCAGTTGCTGCTCGCCCTTCTGCTGGCCATCCCCTTTGCTCTGTCCCACCAGGCCATACGTCAGCAGGACAGTCGTGCATGGGACACCAAGGCCCTGATCACCACCATGCAGAGCCAGGCCACCCCTGGGGACGGCGTCCTCTTCAGCGGCGGCCGATGCGACCTGATCGCCTCCGCCTACCCGGAGATCTTCGCCCACCTCCCCGACCTGGGCACCGCTCAGACGGCCGCCGAGCGCGACAGCGTGAACAACCTTCCGGCAGGCCCAGCACTGCTGGAACAGCGCCTGTCCGAGGCAAACCGCGTTTGGCGTATAGCCTGCCGGCATCTCTCCCCCGGCTCCGGCAAGTTCGCCACCCACATCGCGGCCTCCCAGGAACAGGCCCTCACCGACGCAGGTTTCTCCCCCACGTACCACGTCAGCGTCCAGGGTATGGACATCACTCTCCACCAACGCTGAGCCACCGAGCCACCGGGATGGTCGAGATCAGTGGGGATGGCGAGTTGCGCGCGGGGCGAGGCATTCCATGTTGATCGCGATGCCGGTCAGTGCGTGCTGCACGTGTCGCGTGCGGCAGCCGTGGTAACAGCTGCGGCGGGCCTGGTGGCCGTTGGTGAACTCATAGATGGTGCCTTCGACGCCGGACCGAGTGGCGTAGAACGGTCTCCACTGGCAGGTGGTTCGGTCCAAGGCCTGCTGGCCCGGCTATTGGGGCAGGTGACGGCGGTGGTCGAAGTCGCCGGAAACAGTCTCGGGGGCCTTTCACTGCACCCTCGCCACGACGGACCTTCTGCCCATCACGCATCGGGACCTACGCCACGTCTTCGCAACGCTCACGCAGGGAGGCGGCGGCGACATCCACACGGTGAAGGAGACCCTGCGGCACTGCACCATCACGCTGACCGCTGACCTCGATCACTTACACAAGTCTGCTCCCTGAGCCGGACCGTGAGGTCGTAGAGAAGCCAGTGAAGCTCGTCCCCCCGGTACCGCCCGGCAGCTGCCGAATCGTCCGAGCTAGTGACAGGGAGTCCGCAGGAGACGGGCGCATCCGCTCACGCATCGCTCAAGCAAGAACCCGACAACGACGCAGCGCCCGAGCCGACTGGAGTCGACTCGGACGCTGCCTAGCAGGTCAGAGGGCATATAGCCCTGCCTGCGAGTGGTAGGCCCTGTGGGACTCGAACCCACAACCAATGGATTAAAAGTCTGATGAGCCCTCATGTCGCATCGTACCGCCGCGTACCGTGCTGCGCCTCGCCGTACCGTCCACCGCAGGTCAGGGGCGTTTAGCGGTCGTTTACCGTGCACCCTTCACCGCATCTCGTGCCGTCTCGTGTCGCGCTCTTACGTGGCCTTCGGGCCAGCACGGGGCCAGCAGAAAGGGCCCCCGACCCGCAGGTCAGAGGCCCTTTGCCCGTGCTCCGATTTTACGTCTTCCCGCCCTCGTTGTCAGTGCCCGCCGGTACCGTGGACTCGTCAACATCAGCGTCTGCATCTGGCTGCGACGCGACCGGCCCCTGCCGTGGCACAGAACCCGTGGCAGGGGCCGCGTCACGCGAACGCCGAGCGCGCGGCACGGCGGCGGCGGCCGCTTCCGTCAGCTCTTCCTCGTACTCCTGGAAGAGGGCCATGTAGGTGTCGGCGGTGAGCACGATCGTGGAGTGCCGCAGCTTCTTGCTGGCGTCGTCGATGTCGCCGCCGCCGGCCTTCACCAGGGCGGCTGCGCCGTGACGGAGGTCGCGCAGGTTGATGGGTGGCAGGTCGGCCAGTTCGACGAGGCGCCGGAACTCCTTGCTTACGACGTCGGGGTGGAGCCAGGCGCCGGTCTCGGTGGTGAAAACCTTCCCCGTCTCGGTCCACTTCGCCCCCGCGGCCTCCCGCTCACCGTCCTGGCGCGCACGGTGCTCGCGTAGCACCGCCACGGTCCCACGGTCGAGCGTCACGGATGCCATGCTGCTGTCCGTCTTGGGGGCCGTCTCAACGGGCGTCCAGCCCTCCACCACGATCTCGGTGAGCACGTCGATTCGCGCGGGCCTGCTGTCGAGGTACACGTTCGCCCAGTCCGCGCCGACGCCCTCGCCTCGGCGGAGGCCGTGGTGGGCCACCAGGTGGTAGAAGGCGTACAGGTGGCTGTCCTCGGCGACGTCCAGGAACGCGCCGAGCTGCTCGGGGCTCCACACCATCACAGGGCTGGGACGCTCACCGGTCGCCCGCCAGCGTTCGATCCGCTCGGCCGTCCACAGCAGGCCCTTGGGGCGCGCGCTGGTGCCCAGCTCGACGTGGGCGGCGGCGTTGAAGGTGATGAGCTGTTGAGCGATGGCCGCGTTGAGTGCCGTCCGTAGCGTGCGGCGGATCGCGTGCCGTGTGGCCGGTCCGTTCGTCTTGCGGTACGGCTTCATCTCGGCCAGCCTTGCGCGCTCAGCGGCCAAGCGCTCCCGCTCGGCGGTCGGCGGCCTGCCTGGCTTCGTCCACTTCGCTCGCTGCTCTTGCTCGCGTCGGGCCGTATTCTCCGCGCGGATCACGTCGGATTCGTCGGCGATGGCGTCGAACATCTCCTGGACTTGGCCGACGTTCAGTCGGTCGAGCCGGTAGTGCCCAAGGCGGGGTCGCAGGTGCACTCGGATGTGCGAGGAGTAGCCGGCGTTCGTCGTCGGCCTGGTCTTCTTGCTGGCCATCCACCGGTCGAGCCACTCGCCCACGGTGGTGGTGCCATCGAGGGAGATGCCCACGCCGAGGCGCCGCTGTACTTCAACGGCCTGGGGGATGGCAACGCGGCGTTTCGACACGTCCGCGAGCAGGTCACCTACGCGCTGCTGCTCGGTCTCGTCGTCGCCGGGCAGTTGGAGGATGGCTTGCAGGCGGGAGAGGTCGCCCTGGGCCTTGGTGACTCCGTCGTACCCGGTACGCCGGAAGGTCCGGCGTTTTCCGTCCGCGTCCGGTGGCAGCTCCTGGCGGAGCGCGACGGCGCCGTGGTTCTTGCGCTTCAGCTTCGGGCACTTGCTGCCCAGCAGCTTGCCGTCGTCAGCGCGGCACTCACACCGGCGGTAGACGCTCCCGGCCCCGCGTGCTGACGGCATCTGGTCTACTCCTTCCGCTCAGGCGGCTTCTCGCCATTGTCGTTGATGGACACGATGCCGACACCGATCAGATGCTTCGCAACCGCGTTGAGGTCGTCGAACATCTGCTCCGTCATCCCTCCAGGGCGGCAGGCGAGAGCGAGCCCGTCCTTGGTCTTGACCGGCACGACGACTTCGCCGTCCGGCAGATCGTCGCTCCAGACCAGCCAGCACTGCTGTTGTGACTCCATGCAGCCTCCCCCACGATTCGGGCATACGTTCGAACGCGCGCTTGGACCTGTGCATTTGGAGGCCAAATGCGTTCACACATGATCGCACCGCAGGGCCCAAATCTCTACGCCCTGCTTCACGTACTCACAGAGAGTAAACCCTAGGGGAACGCGCGCTTCCGGGTTTTCACTCTTCTGGGGGTACCAGCGTGTCGATGAGCCGCAACAGCCGCTCCCTCTGATCGGCCGGCACGCGGTCGAGTTTCCGCACGTAGGCCGTGGCCTCGGTGGAACCGCTCTTCAGCGGATCAACCCCATGGAACTGCTGGCCAGCCGCATCCTGTAGCTGCTCGACTGGAAGGTCACACGCTTGGGCCAGGGCGCATAGCTCCTCGTACACCGGAGGCGTCACCGGCTCCCCGGTCTCAAGGCGATAGATCCAGCCACGGGTGACTCGCACACCGGATACGGGGTCGATGGCCTTCTTCGCAAAGGTGTCGAGACTCTCGTTCAACTCTGAACGACGCCGCCGGATCAAGTCCGCGAATTGCGTACGCCGTTCAGGCTCGCGCCCGTGCTCTCTGCTCTGTTCGTCGTTCGCAGCCATGGGGCTCATCCTGTCACTCCTGGGGACACGGTTTCGCACGGATCGTTCAGGTGTGCGCGTGGGGCTACTGAGACGTACGTGCAGGTCAGTCGGTGCGTTCATTCCACTCACTGGACGGATTGTTCAGCACCTTGGCCGACTCCGCCAGTCCGCGCCTCGGCCATTGGCCAGATCTCGACGCAACCCCCACTTACATTCAACAGGCTGGACATCCCGTTCAGCTCATGTGATGCTCTACCCATCGCCATTCAGTGCGATGAATGAAACGTCCCATGAGGTGAACGACGCATGTCCGCAACCCCCGCACCACCCACCATGTACGCCGTCGCCAGCGGCGACCGGCTCAAGATGCTCATGGAGCGCACCGGCACCGGCGGTGCCGTCACCACACGCGAACTGGCCGCCGCCGCCGGCGTCTCCCACGGCACCATCGGCGGGCTGATGTCCGGCACGCAGCGCGCCATCCCCGAGCACAAGGCCAAGGCGATCGCCGCCCGGCTCGGCGTGGACCTGCTCGTGCTCTTCATCCCCATGGAGCGCGCCGGCCGGGCCCTGATTCCTGCGCAGCAGGTGGTCGCATGACGACCGCGGCCCCCCTGACACCGGCGCAGGTCGCCTGCCTGCCCGCCATGCCCTCCGCGCTGGAGGCGTTCGCCGCTCTCAACATCGGCGAGACGCTCGGCTACCAGCTGATCCGCGATGGCGAGTTCCCCATCGAGGTCGTGCGCTTCGGCCGGGCCTTCCGCGTCCGCAAGGCGGAACTCCTCGCCTACCTAGGCCTCGCCGAGTTCGTCGCCGCCGAGGTCCAGTCGGCAGCGGCCACCAACGACGACGCCCCCGGGGTCCAGCCGGGGGCGCCTACCGAGCAGCCCGCCACCACCAGCAAGTAGAGAACGGGGTCCGCTCATGGAGCACATTCCCACGACCGCGACAGCAGCGGCCAGCCACACCCCGGACGTCGCACAGGCCCTGGACCGCATCGACGGTCTCCGCGCCGACAGCCCGTCCCCGGCCTACCAGCGCATGCTCGACGGCATCGCCGACATGATCCGCGAGACCGGTGACCCGCGCGCCGTCTTCGACCGGGTCCTGGAAGGCCTCGCCGCCGCCGACGCCCTCGCCCTGGCCCGCCAGCAAGGCCTCCAACTGCACCGCGCCAGCAAGGAATCGACCGAGGACGGAACGGTCACCGAGACCGTCGTGTTCTGGCCCGCCCACCTGGCCATCGTCCCCCGTGGACAGCGCGCCACGGACACCTTGACGCAGCTGCGCACCGCCGTCGGCGAACGCGAGCGCGACGAGCAGCGGGCCCGCGACTTCCAGGCCTCCGTCGCCGCCGGCCACGTCGAAAACGTCGACGCCTGGCACGCGCGCACCAGCAAGGCCCGCCCATGAGCAGCACCGCCGCGCGCGCCCGCGACACGCCGGACGGCGCGGCCGCCCCACCGCCCTTCGAGGGCGCCCTGTTCGTCGACCTGGACGGGCAGCGAGCCAGGTACGAGTGCCTGCGCCCCGACTGCCCGCACCGACTGGAAGGGCCGATCTGCGCGAGCGACCGCGTGCGGGGCGAGGACGGACAGCCCGCCCCGCGCGGGCCAGGCGGTGTCGCCGCGTTCGTCGCCGGGATCAAGGCCTACCACCTGACCAAGTACCACGGGAGCACCCGTTGACCGACTCACAGCCCACCGAACTCCGGGCCGCCGCCCGCGAGCTGCACGACGCTGGCCTGTGCGTCCTGCCCATCAAGGCCGACGGCAGCAAGGCGCCGTCCGTCCGCTCCTGGACCCCGTACAAGCTGGAGCGGTCCACCCCCGACGAGCACGACGCCTGGTTCGGCGTAGGCCGCCCGGCCGGTGTCGCCGTGGTCTACGGCGCCGTCTCCGGGAACGTCGAGATGATCGAGTTCGAGGGCCACGCCGTGCGTGAGGGCCTGCTGGACGAGGTCACCGAGATCATGGAGGCCTCCGGGCTCGGCGAGTACTGGACGCAGGTACTCACCGGCTGGGCCACCGAGTCCCCGTCCGGCGGACGCCACTACCGCGTACGCGTCGAGGGCGCCGACGTCCCCGGGAACACGAAGCTGGCCAGCAGGCTCGCCCGGGAAGACGAGTACACCGAGGAAGAGCGGCAACGGCTCCGTGAGAAGCCGGGCGCCCGCATCATCCGTGTGCAGATCGAGACCCGCGGCCAGGGCGGATACGGCCTGGTAGAGCCATCTGGCGGCGCCGTCCACGCGTCCGGGAACGCCTACGTCCGCCTCGATGGCGGACCGGCCACCATCCCGACGCTGGACGTCGAGATGTGGCAGGGGATCCGCGACGTCTGCCACATGCTGGACTCCCTGCCCAAGCCTGAGTCGCCGAAGACCGCGCCCAAGCCGCAGCAGCCGCTGCCCGAGGGCGGTGTACGCCCTGGCGAGGACTTCGAGGCCCGCGCGGACTGGGCCGAGATCCTGAGCGGTGTCTTCCGCCCCCGGATCACCCGTGGGTCCACCACCTACTGGGGGTGGGCTGACGGCGTCGGCGGGGTCAAGGCCACCACCGGGCGCGACCCGGAGCACGACCGGCTGTGGGTGTTCACGACCGGCTCGGAACTGCAGGCGGACACGCCATACACCAAGTTCGGCGCCTACGCCGCGCTGAACCACGGGGGGAACTTCAAGGTCGCGGCCGCCGACCTGCGCCGCCAGGGCTACGGTTCCGAGCCGCCCCGCCGGCGCCTGTCCTCCGTGCCCGCGCAGTCCCAGCACTACGCCGACGGGTCGTCCGCCCTCGACTCCGATCACGCGCCCGAGCCCGAGGAGGGGTTCGAGGGGGGGCCGCAGCTTCGCTCCGTCTCCTCCCGCCCCGAGCTGGACATCACGAACGAGGCCGACGGCATCGACGGTGTTCTGCAGCTCATGGCCGACGGCCGCCTGCCCGACCTCTACAAGCGGTCCGGCGGTCCCTGCTGGGTGTACCGAGACGACAACGACGACCCCGTGGTGCAGCAGCTGGGCAGCGACAACCTGCGGGCGTACCTCGCTGACTACGTCTCCAGCTTCACGCTGAAGCGGAATCCGCTCACGGAGCAGATGGAGGAAGAGCGCGAGCTACTCATGCCCAAGAGCTGCTCGACCATCCTCGGTCGGAAGGACTGGCCATTGCCGATCCTGCGCGGCGTCGTCACGTCACCCGTGATCCGGCCCGACGGCACCCTGCTCGACTCCCTCGGCTACGACCGGGCAACCGGCCTGTACCTGGAGCCCCGGGTGCCGCTGCGCCGCCTCGCCCCACAGGTGACCCGCGACAGTCTCGACAGGGCCAAGGGCATCGTTCTCGACCAGGTTCTGCCCGACTTCCCCTGGGTCGCGGCCAGCGACCGCGCGCACTACCTCGGCGCACTGCTGACGCCGATCCTGCGCCCGTACTTCCACGGACCGACGCCGATGTTCGTGCTCACCGCGACCGCGGCAGGGTCCGGCAAGTCGCTGCTGAAAGACATCTTCCGGCACGCCTACGGCATCGCCGACACAGCCTGGCCCGAGAACGACACCGAGCTGCGGAAGAGCATCACCACGCAGCTGTACGGCACCGGGCAGCCCGTCGTCGTCCTCGACAACCTCCCCAACGGCTACGTCATCAAGAGCCCGGTCCTGTCGGCTCTGCTGACGTCCGAGGTGTGGGGAGACCGCGTCCTGGGCGCCACGTCGAAGGTGACGATGCCCAACGACCGGCTGTGGATCGTCACCGGCAACGCGCTGCGCACCGGCGGGGACAACGGGCGCCGCGTCCTCTGGGTCCGCCTGGACCCCGACTGCCCCGACCCCGACCAGCGCGACAACTTCACCGTCGGCGACCTCCGGCCGTGGCTGCGCGCGAACGCCTCCACGTTGGTCGCCGCCCTGGTCACTCTCGTCCGAGCCTGGGTCGCCGCGGGGGCGCCCCGAGTCCGTGTCCGTAAGGGGGACTACAGCGAGTGGGCCAGCCTCATGGCCGGCCTGCTCGACTTCCTCGGCGTCGAGGGCTGGATGGCCGACCGCCACGAGGCCCGCGACCAGGACGACGAGACCCAGGAGTGGGCGCTCTTCCTAGAGATGTGGCGCGAGACCTACGGCGGCGAGCCCTTGGCCACCGGTGCCGTCATCAAGGGACTGCCCAACCACGTGCCGCGCAAGGGCGACGAGCCGCCGAGCGCCAACCAGCTGGGCATCTGGCTGAAGGCACGTCAGGGCCGCTACTTCGGCACCCACAAGGTCGTGATGGTCGTCGACAGCCACCGGAAACAGAACCTGTGGCGCGTCGAGGTCCACGCCGACCGCGGCACCGGAGGGCACGAGTCGTGACCAGCCGTGTTGCGGGGAGTGCGGGGACTCTGCGGGGACCTCTGCGGGGAGTTGCGACACTCCCCGCACCTGGCCCGACCTGCGGGGACGCGGGGACGCGGGGACCTGCGGGGACCTGCCAGCACCTCCCCTATGGCGCGCACGGCGCACATGCATCGCACAACACGCGTGCCGCACGTCGTAACGGATCGGTTCTGACGGCCTCCGACATCAAGGGATTTCCCAAGTCCCCGCAAGTCCCCGCATCCCCGCAAAACCACTGATCAGACCGGCTGTGGAGTCGCACGCGACTCCCCGCAGCCACTCCCCGCACTCCCCGCACTCCCCGCAAAGCCCCAGCAACCGAACCGAGGTGACCATGACCATGACCGCCTTCAAGCCCAGGCCCTACCAGGTCGACGCCATCGAGGCCCTGCGCACCGGATGGGCCGCCGGCCACAACCGGCTCGCCGTCGTCCTCCCGACCGGCGCGGGCAAGACCGTGGTGTTCTCCCACCTGGCGCATCAGATGCTCGACAGCCTCAACGGCCGCCGCGTCCTCGTAATCGCGCACCGCGAGGAACTGATCGAGCAGGCCGCCGCCAAGCTCCTGGCCGTCGACCCCATGCTGCGCGTCGGCATCGTCAAGGCCGAGCGGGACCAGCACCACGACGCCGACGTGATCGTGGCCAGCGTCCAGACCCTGGCCGTACCGCGGCGCCGCGAGGCCATCCGCGACATCGGCCTGGTCATCGTGGACGAGTGCCACCACGCGGCCGCCCGCACCTACATGGAAGTCCTCGAACATTTCGGCGCCTGGCGCGACGTGCCGGTGGCCGGCTTCACCGCGACCATGCACCGCGAGGACGGCGGCCTCGCCGAAGTCTGGGAAGACGTCGTGTTCCGTCTCGACATTCTCGACATGATCGGCGACGGCTACCTGTGCGACGTCCGCGGCAAGCGCATCACAGTCGACACGCTCAACCTCGACAAGGTCCGCACCCGCGGCGGCGATCTGGTCGACGGACAGCTGGGCCGGGCACTGGAAGACTCGGGTGCCCTGGACGCCATCGCCAAGGCCTACGTCGACCACGCGGCCGACCGGCCGGGCGTCGTCTTCACACCGACCGTCGCCACCGCCCAGGCCGCCGCCGCCGCGTTGGAGGCCGCCGGGATCACCGCGGCCCCGGTGTGGGGCGACATGGGCCGCGAGGAGCGGCGCGCGGCGCTCGCTCGGTACGCGGCCGGGGACGTGCAGGTGCTCACCAACTGCATGGTGCTCACTGAGGGGTTCGACGCGCCGCACACCAGCTGCGCCGTGATCGCCCGCCCCACCAAGTCGGCGAGCCTGTACGTGCAGATGGCCGGCCGCGCGCTGCGTCCGGCGCCCGGGAAGTCCGACGCGCTGCTGCTGGACGTCATGGGCGCCTCTACCCGCCACAAGCTCGCGAGCATGGTCGATCTGACCGCGCGAGAGGTCGGGCAGGCCGGGGAGGGCAAGACGCTGCGGGAGGTCGCCGAAGAGGCCGCGGCCGCCGAGAAACGCCGGACGCTGGCCGCCCGGGTCGAGGCCGAGGAGATCAACCTGTTCGGCTCGTCGGCGATCCGGTGGCTGCGCACGGCGGACGGCACGTGGTTCATCCGCCTGACGGGCGCCATGTTTCTGTTCCTGCAGCGCGACCCCGGGACCCGGCTGTACCGGACGCGCCGCTGGACCGAGGCGGACGGCGCCCACGGGCCCAAGGACGACATCGTCCGGTCGCTGCCCGAGGCGCTGGCGTGGCTGGAGCAGCAGGCCAAGGTCCTGGCGCCCGGTGCGTTCGTCGCGCGTCAGGCCCGCTGGCGGTCGAACCAGCCGAGCCCGAAGCAGCTGGGGCTCTGCCGACGCCTCGGCATCTCGGTGCCGCGCGGGAGCACAGCGGGCGACGTCGCCGACCTGATCGACCAGGACCGCGTGGGCCGCGTCCTGGGCCAGCTCATTCTTCCCACCGCCGCGTAACGGTCCGGGCCTGCCCTTAACAGGCCCGGACCTCCACCCATCACATCACGGAGGAACCGTGTCCCCCTTCCGCTACGACGGCGCCATTGACTTCACCGACCTGTTCTGCGGCCTCGGCGGCTCCACCCGCGGCCTCACCGAGGCGGGCATGCGCGCCCGCCTCGTCATGAACCATGACGCCATCCAGGTAGCAGCCCACCGCCTCAACCACCCCGAGTGCGAACACCTCGTCGAGGACATCAACGCATTCGACAAGCGCAGCCTGCCCCGCACCCGCATTCTGTGGGGCTCCCCGATCTGCACCGAGATCAGCCCGGCCGGCGGACGGAAGCGGACCCGCGGGCAGATCGCGCTCCTCGACCAGGACGGCCAGCCCATCGAGGGCGACGGGCAGCCCGAGTTCCAGCGCACCCGCGCCACCGCGCTGGACATCATCGCGGCCACTGAGGTGCACCGCTACGACGTCGTCCTCTGTGAGAACGTCCCCGAGTTCTTCCTCGACTGGGAGCTGTTCGACTGGTGGCTGGGCGGCTTCAAGATCCTCGGCTACAACCACCAGATCGTCTGCGCCAGCAGCGCCCACCTCGGTGACGATGACAACGAGCTGGCGCCCCAGCACCGGAACCGCGGCTACGTCGTCTTCACCCGCGAGGGCATCCCGCTGCCCGACCTGGAGGTGCGTCCCGCCGCACTGTGCCCTATGTGCGGGCCGGTCCGAGCCACGCAGGTATGGCGCAACCCGCGACGCCGGAAGATGGGCAGCTGGGGTGTCCAGTACGACTACCGCTGCCCCACCAAGGCCTGCGGGCTGATCCTCGATCCGACGGTCCGGCCGATCGGCGACGTCATCGACTGGTCGGCGCCCGGCCGGCGGATCGGCGACGGACGCCCGGACCGGAAGAAGTTCACCCCCTACGCCGACTCGACCCGGGCCCGAGTCGCGGCTGGCCTGGCAAAGTTCGGACACGAGCCGCACGTCACGATGCTGCGCCGCAACACCACCGCAGTCGGCGTTGACGGACCCGTGCCCGCTGTGTCGGCGCAGGGCAAGCACCACGCCTTGATCGTCCCGAACGGTCGCCGCGGCGCCGTCCGTACAACCGCCGAGCCGCTTACCACCGTCGCGTGCAAGCCGCACCACAGCCTGGTCCGCCCGGCTCCCCTGGTGGACGACTGCACGCTACGGATGCTCAGCCCGCGCGAACTGGCCAGCGCCCAGCGGTTCCCCGCGGACTACATCCTCCCGGACTCCACCCAGGAGGCGCAGATCCTCGGCGTCGGCAACGCCGTCTCGGTGAATGCCGCCCGCTGGCTCGGCGAGCGAGTGATGGCGGTGCTCGCCTGACCCGCAATTCGGCCGCCCTGCGAGCGCGCGAGGCGGCCTCCCACCCGACCAGGAGGTACCCGTGACCCCGTCCAGCCGCATCCTCCGGTGGCACTACATAGTCGCCGCCGCGTTCACCGGCCACTGCGCCGCCACCACCGCCAACGCGGGCTCCGCCTGGTACGCCGCCGGCATGTTCACCGTCTCCCTGCTGCTCCTGGTGGCCCTGGCCCGCGAGTACATCGCCGCCGACGAGCGTCGTGCGTCCGCCGTGCGCGCCGAGCGGGCCGCCCGCCTCCGCGCGCAGCGGGACGACGTCACCCTCGGCTGGCGCGACCTCGAATCTGCGTGCTGCCTGCGGGCGTGGGAGTCCCACGGCGCCGAGCACGACACCACCCACTGCACCAGGAAGGACCAGGCAGCATGAACCCCGCCGACGAATTCCGTAACGCAGCCGCCGCGCTGCGCCCGTCCTCCCCGGCCGTCGCCGCCCACACGGTGGCCGTCCGTGTCCCCGCCGACGTCGTGGCCGCCCTCGCCAACTGGCTGGACCAGACCGCGCGCTACTACGACGCGGGCGTCCAGGCCGCAGACGACGTCTTCCGCGACGACCCCGCCGGGCGTGAAGCGTTCCTCACCACCGGCCCCGGTGCGCCCTCCGAGCACGCTCTCGCAGTGGCCCGCGCGATCAACGGGAAGGCGCAGCGATGAGCCAGCGCCGCTACACCGCGAGCGACATCACCGACGACGCCCTGGACGCGCTGTACGAGAACGCGAACGAGGGCTGGCGCCGCGGCGACTGCTGGAAGGATCGGGCCGAGCAGGCTCAGGCCGCCGTCGCCCGCGCCCGTGCCGTCGCTCAGCTCGTCCGAAGCCGAGGCGTGCCTACCGACGAGGACATGGGCCAGTGGGATCTGGCTGGCGCGGTCCTCGATGCCACTGAGCTGAGCGAGGAGAACAGCACCAAGTGACCTGCGAACTGTGCGACCGCGCGTCCAGCGGCTACCTGTGCAACCGGCACCGGGAAGAACTGGGCGCGCGGTTGCATGCCCTGCCCGCCCTGTACAACGAGGTCGGCGAGTACCTCATCCCCCGCACCACCGGATGGGGCGAGATCGTCTCCACCCGGGCCGTGGCCGGCCCCCGCTCCCCCATCAACGAGGACGTCATCGACACGGTGAACTGGGCGCGGGCGGCCGAGGTCCTCCGTTCCTGGCGGGAGGACGTCCGCCGCGTCCGCTGGCCCCACCGGGGTGCGACACCGCCTGGCGGCCTGGCCGAGGACTGCCGGTGGCTCGCGCAGGAGCTGGACTGGATCGTTGCGCAGTACCCGGCGGCCGGCGACCTTGCCCGGGAGGTCGCCGAGCTGAACCGGTCCGTGCGCTCGGTCGTCGGCGACCCGGAGCCGCGGCCGCAGCGGCTCGGTTCGTGCGTCGCGCTGGTCGGCGAGGGCGTGGTGTGCGGGGCTGTGATCTCCCGGATGCCGGGTGAGACGCAGCTGCGGTGCCGGTGGTGCGGGACGGCGTACGGACCGGAGGACTACCTGACGCTGAAGCACTTCCAGCCTGCTGATTCGGCGTGATGCGCACCCGATGCGTTCAATACCCTGGACATTCCGTTCAGGGTGTTGAATACTGAGAGGGCAAAGAGAAGGACCGGACAGCAGCTCAGGGGTTGCACCCCCCGGCGCGCGCTCCGCCCGGCCCTTCGACCGAACACCTGATGAGACCAGGAGTCGGCATGACCGATCTTCCCGCGCGCCCCGAGCGCGCCGCAAGTTCCACGAGGCAGGCCCGCGTCGCCGAGCTGCTCCAGCTCGCCCGCGCGGACTACGCCAGCACCGCCCCCCACCGCCAGGCCAACCCCCGCTGGCCCGCGACCCGCGCGGACGTCCGCGCGGCCGTCGCCCCCAGCGACTTGGCCGTGGCCATCCGCACCGCGCAGCAGGTCGTCGACAGCGACCAGGTCCTGACCGTCCGCGAGGCCCTGCACCTGCTGCTGCACGCCCTCGGCGTCGAGCCGGACACCACCCCGCCCGCCGACGAGCCGCCCGCGCTGCGCTGCCCCGCCGCGACTGCCAGCGACACCAGCGCGTGCGGCGGGCCCGTCGTCGTCCTCGTGCTCGGGCTCGGCGAGGCGGGCGTGTCCGGGTGCGAGCACCACGCGGCCCGCCTCATCGCCGCCGCCCCCGGCACCTACCCCGTCGCCCTCCCGCACGCCCCGGAAGGCACCGCCACCCGCGTGTTCAAGGCCGCCGGAGAGGCAGGCCGCCGATGAGCACCGCTTACGACCCGCTGTACGACGAGAGCCGGGCGCCCGCCGGGCCGTTCGACCTCGACGTGGAGGTCGCCGTCACCCGGCAGATCCTCGACGAGACCGCCGGCCTGAACATCCACTCCGACGTCGACATGATGAAGGCGGCGTTCTCCCTCAACGCCCGCCTCCGCTGCTTGCTCGCCGCAGTCGAGGCGGAGCGAGGTGAGAAGCGATGAGGAAGCTCACCAAGTGGCAGGTCGGCGTGCTCGCCACGGCCGCCGTCCTCATGGTCGCCGTCGGCGCGGCCGGAGCCTGGGGCACCTACACCAACGCGGTCGAGGAGTTCCACCGCGAGGCCACCGCCGCCGGCGTCGTCGCCGCCGGTGAAGGCCTGACCCTCATCCTCGCGCTGGTGATGCTGCTGCGGACGATGCTCGGCCAGTCCTCGCCCGCGGTCGTCCGGCTCGGCATGTGGATGGCCCCGGTCTCCGCAGCGTGCATCGGCGTCACGATCGCGCAGACAGCCCGCGAGGCCGCCGTGTACGCGGTCACCCCGCTGGCCATGTCCGGCGCCGCCGAAGGCCTCGGCTTCGTCGCCCGCAGCGTCGTCGTCTACACCACCGGCGTGGACGCCGAGACGATGCGCCGCAACGCCGACGTCGCCCGCCAGCTCGCCTTCCACCGCGCGGTCGCCGACGGCCACCCCGGCAAGTGGAAGAAGCGGTTCGCGCAGCGCAGCTACTGGCGGCTCGCCCGGTACGTCGGCGTCGGGGACGCCGAGTTGGGCGCCGGCCTGGTCGACGTCCAGCGCCGCCGCGTGAAGGACGGAGCAGACGCCGCCCTCGCCTCCATGTACGGCGCCGCCGCGGCCATCGAGCAGACACCCGCGCGGGCCCGGCCGGTGTCCGCGACCGATGCCCTGCGCGAGCACTTCGCCGGCATGAACCCGGATGATGCGATCCGACTCGCGCATGATGCGCGCCCTGATGCGGCACCCGCCGAACTCGCCCACCTCCTCGGCACCTACGACATCCACGTCGACGCCGTAGCGGTCGCCCTGGTCCTCGGCCGCAAGCCCGCCGAGTATGAGGTCGAACGCGATGATGCGGATGATGCGCAGCAGGTCAACGCCCTGCCGCGCGGCGCCAAGACCGCCGCGATCCGGGAAGCCGCATCAACGCTCGGAGATGATGCGCGAGCAGAGGACATCGTCCGGGAGGTCGCCGAGCGGCACCGGATCACGGTCGGCGAGAACTACGTCCGCGCCGTCCTCTCCCGCAAGCCCAAGGCCAAGCGGGACCCGGGGAACGGGGGCTACGCGTGATGATGCGCATCATCTTCGGAGCCCTGCTCGGACTCTGCGTCGCCTACCCGACGCTCGCGGCGATCCTCGTTGCCGCCCTCGGCACCATCGTCGTGGCCGCCGCCACCTACCCGCCGCTGCTCGTCGCCGCGGCCGGCGTCTGGGCCTGGCCCCGCATCACCCGCACCGTCCGGGGGTGGACGGCATGAGCGACGCCCTGGAGAAGGCCGAGGCCGCCGTCCGCGAGGCCTCCGGGAACACGGACGTCCTCCAGGTCGCCATGGCGGCCCTGGAACTGGCCAGGGCCGCACAGCAGCCCCCGGCCACCGGCTGCGGGCACGACCACGCCCGGTTCGACGCCCGCAAGTGGTGGACCATCGGCGGTCTGATGGTCGTCGTCGCCTGCGTCGCCTGCTTCCTGGCCCTCGCGTTCGCCCTCGCCGCGACCGCCATCGCCATCGGAGGGACCTGCGCCACCGCGTGCCTGCTCGTCCTGCGGGCCATGTGGCGCGACTTCCAGAAGGGCCGCTGACCCGACCCTTCCGTCCCCCGCGGCTCGCCCGTGGGGGTGCGGTAGGGCCGGACAGCCCAGCCCGCCCGAGAGGAGCCAACGTGGCCGCCAGCGACATCAAGTTCAGCGACTTCACCGCAGGCGAGAAGGCCCGCGTCACGCTGCTGACCGCCCGCATGGCCAAACGCGGCATGGCCGGACAGGACGTCGACATCAGCGACCTCCAGCGCAAGGTCGAACGCATCGAGCGCCAGGCCGCCCGCCGCAAGAAGCAGGGCAAGTAGCTCGACCCGGGGCGGTCGTCTGCTGCCAGGCGAAACCGGCCGCCCCGGGCCTCCACACCCCAGCAAGAGGCAGGAAGCCCACAGCATGACCGTTCACCTGATCAAGGCACCAGAGGACGCGCAGGACGCCCCCGCGTCCCGAGCGTCCTCCACCCGTCCCGAACGCCGCCGCGAGCGCTACCGTCGTCTGACCAAGGCCGCCCTCCAGGACGACCGCGTCCGTACCACAGGACGCCTCGCCGTCCGCCACGGCTCCTACATCATCGGCGGCACACAGATCGCCGCCCGCCGCATCTGGGACGCCCGTACCGCCTCCCGGTACGAGCGGATGATCCGCGCCGCCGAAGCCGCCGGCCTCATGGACGAGGTCAAGGAATGGGAGCAGCGCCTCCAAGCCCACCGGTCCGCCCGCCACACCCGCCGCATGCAGCTCCTCCAGGCCGCCGTCCAGCTCCCCAAGGCCCTCGGCCTCGCCACCGCCACCGGCGCCGGCCTCCTACTGTTCCTCGGCATCCTCCTCGCCTGGGGCACCGGCGACGTCAGCAACGTCCTCGCCCCCTCCGAGGCCGTCGTCGAACTCGTCCGCTGGGTCGCCCTCATCGGCGGCATCGTCTGGGGACCGTTCCTCCTCGCCGCCCCCTGGATCGGCCTCGCCGCCGTCTGGACCATCGGCCAACAGCGTCACACCGCCCCACAGTGGGCCCTGCCCGTCCAGGCCCGCGACCTCGGCGGCCCCATCACCCCGTCGATCGTCGTCACCGCCTTCCGTGACCTGGGCATCTCGGCGCTGCGCAAGGCCATCGAGGGCATGGGCGACGTCGGGGCCGCCATGCTCTCCCCCATCAAGATCGCCGGGTGCGGCGTCGAACTGGACGTCCACCTGCCCTCCGGGGTGTCCACCGAGGAAATCCAGGGCCGCCGCCGCAAGCTCGCCGAGAACCTCAACCGGCACGAGCACGAGGTGTTCATCACCATCCCGCCGCAGCCCCGCACCGTCCGCCTGTGGATCGCCGACAGCGGCGCCCTCGACGAGCCCATCGGCCCCTCGCCGCTTGTCCTGGACGAGGAGCTGACCGCGGACTACTACACCGGCAGCGCGCCGTGGGGGCAGAACCTGCGTGGCGACGCCGTCGGCGTCTCCGTCAAGCAGCGGCACATCCTGATCACCGGCCTGTCCAACCAGGGCAAGACCGCCGCCCTGCGCGCCCTCGCCCTCTGGCTCGCCCTCGACACCACCGTCGACTTCTACGTCGCCGACCTGAAGGGCGTCGGCGACTGGCGCGGCTTCGACGGGCTCGCCCAGGTCCTCATCCAGGGCCCCACCGACGAACACGTCGCCCAGGCCACCGACATGGTCGAATGGGGCGTGGACGAGATGCAGAAGCGCATCGCCCTGCTGGAAGAGTCCGGCGCCACCGACGGCGTGACCAGGGAGATGGCCCGCACCGACCCCCGCTTCCGGCCCATCGTGTTCATCGTCGACGAAGCCCAGGTCGCCTACGGCTGCGGCGCCAAGAGCCCCGACGGGCGCCCCTACGGCGGCAGCAAGGCCACCAGCCGCTACTTCCAGGCCGTCAAGCGCATCCACGACCAGGGCCGCGCCGTGAACGTCACCATCTGGGAAGGCACCCAGGACCCCACCGACGAGAACCTGCCCAAGCGCTCCCGCGAGGGCAACCACATCCGCGGCTCCCTCGTCCTCGGTACCGAATCCCAGGCGAAGATGGCGCTCGGCGAGGCGCCCGTCGACGCCGGCGCCGCCCCGCACAAGCTGCGCCGCGGCCTCGACAAGGGCACGCTCGTGGTCGCCGGTGAGGGCATCCCCATGGAGGCCGGCCAGGCCTCCGTGACCGTCCGCACGCACTTCATCTCCGGCGAGGACGCCGTGGCCATCACCGACCGGGCCAAGCAGCTGCGCGACGGCGTCGCCACTGTCCATAAGCTGGAGGTCGTCGCCCCCGTCGACCACCTCGCCGACCTGGCCGCCGTCATCGGCCGCGAAAGCCGCGTGCGCACCACCGAAGTCCTCCACCGGCTCAAGAGCCGCAACCACGACGTCTACGAGCAGTGGACCGGCGCCCGACTAAAGGCGCTGCTGGCCGACTACGACGAGGAGCCCGGCAAGCTCGACGGCTACCCCGTCGTGAAGCTGGAGAGCGTCGAACGCGCCCTGGAACGCCGCGCGGAACAGCTCGCCGAGGCGCAGTGACTCGGCAGTGGGCAGTGACTTTCCACTTCGAAGGTCACTGCCCCGCCTCACTGGCCTTGATCAGCGCAAACAGCGATCAAGTGACGCAGTGAGGCGCCTTCCAGTGCCCTCCCAACAGGCCCCTGAGCGGCCTCTCCAGCGGCCCACGCAGCCTCACTCCCTGCGGGCATCATGGACGGCATGGAGTCCCAGATCATCCGGCCTGGCCACCTCACCGCCCACCAGACCGCGCGCGTCCTCGGCGTCGGCCTGGACGCCGTCCGCCAGCTCGTGCGCCGAGGCCAACTCCAGCGCTCCGGCGGCACCCCACGCCAGCCCTGGTACGCCGCCCAAGACGTCGCCGCCCTCGCAGCCAAACGCCGCACACGAGCCGCCGCTTGACCGCAGGTCAGAGCCGTGTCACGATCTCGGTGAACAGCTGTGCCCCGAAACAGGCACCCACAGACACACGACGAGCCCCGGAGCGGCCACCGAGCCCCGGGGCTTCGCCGTGCCTACACGTCCGCGCAGAGCAACCCCCGTCACTCACACCGAGCGGGTTTGCTGCTGGCGCTGCGCCCTGCGCGGACCTCAACGTCACAGGACAGCCACACCGCCCCCACACCGCCGCCACGCGGCGCATGATGCCCCTGCCAGCATCAGCAACCGTGGGGGCAGCATGAGCGAATACCGCGACGTCCAGACCGCCGTCAGAGTCGAGAAGCTCCGCATCTGGTTCGCCTGGATCTGCGGCAACATCATCATGCTGATCCTCGCCAACGGCACCAAGGACGTCCACATCGTCAGCGTCATCACCCAGGTGCTGTTCGCCGTCGGCTTCATCGCCCTGACCGTCGCCCTGTTCCGCATGACCGGCGCCCTCAACCGCAAGGCCGCCGCCGCCCGCCGCGAGGTCCTCGGCGACGACGCGTAGGAGGTGGCGCCCGTGGCCGCCAACCCCCGCAACGGGCGCCCCTACCGCCGCCTCGTCGACTGGCTGAGGACCCAGCATCTCCCGTGCTGGATCTGCGGCCACAACATCGGATACGACCTCGACGCCCGGCACCCACTCAGCTTCACCCTCGACCACGAACAGCCTCTCTCCCGCGGCGGCTCCCTCCTCGACAAGACCAACGCGAGGCCCGCACACCGCCGCTGCAACAGCAGCAAGGGCAACCGGACGACGGTGCCCCGCCAGCCCAAGCGCCCCACGCTGAGGTGGTGACGGCCCGTGCTGTACGTCGTCACGGGCCCGCCGGCCGCGGGCAAGACCAGCTACATCGAGGGCAGGGCCAAGCCGTCGGACATCGTCATCGACCTGGACCGCATCACCCGCGCGCTCGCCGGACCCGGCGCACCCAACTGGAACCAGGACCCCACCCTGCTACGCGTCGCCCACAAGGCCAGGTACGCGGCCATGTTCGAGGCGTTCGAGCACCGGGACAAGACCGACGTGTACCTGATCCACACCATGCCCACCTCGAAGTGGCTCGCCCGCTACAAGCGCATGGACGCCACGATCATCGCCGTCGACCCCGGGCGCAGCATCGTCATGGCCCGCATCGAAGCCATGCGCGACCCCGAGATGCGCAGGGTGGCCACCCGCTGGTACCGGTCACGACCTGCAACAAGAGCCGTGGCGGCGGGCGCGACACTCGACTGGTGATCACGAGCCCGGCCACTTTTTGAGGGCGAGACCGGGCGACCCAAAAGCCCTTGTCGCCCGATTTTTTGCGCGGCCGATTCCTGGTCCTAATCCACGCGAACTCAGTTGGAGTGAATTAGCGGCCGTCACTCAGGGTGACGCGACGTTGTGTGACGCCGGGGGTGATCATGAGCGTGTCCGCCGAGATCGCCGCCGAGCTGGACGCTCTTCACGCTGAAGAGACTTCCCCCGGGATGGCGGCCGTCGCCCGACGCCTTGCGCGGCTGATCGATGACGCCGACGCCCTGGCCTCGGTCTCGGTCGGCGCCGACAAGCTCCGCTCGATCATGTCCGACCTGCGCAAGCTCGCGCCCGCCGAGACGAAGGGGGACGCGGTCGATGACATTGCTGAGCAGCGAAAGAAGCGCCGCGAGGCTGCCCGACAGCAAGCCTCCGACGGCTGACGGCGGCGTGTACGGCTGGCAGGTGCCGCCGATCCACACCGCGCCGCCGGCCATCTCCAGCGCGGGCCAGGAGGCGATCGACCTCGCGGCCCGCGCGGGCCTGCGGCTCGATCCGTGGCAGCAGCACATCCTGCGCGTCGGCATGGGCGAGAAACCGGACGGGAGTTGGGCGTCGTTCGAGGTCGCGGTGAACGTCCCCCGCCAGAACGGCAAGGGCGGGGTGATCGAAGCCCGGGAGTTGTGGGGCCTGTTCATCGGCGGCGAGGAGCTGATCCTGCACTCGGCGCACGAGTTCAAGACGGCGAAGAACGCGTTCAAGCGGATCGAGCGCCTGATCCGTCAGACACCTGACCTGCACAAACGTGTGAAGACGTACCGGCAGACCGTGGGCGAGGAAGGGATCGAGCTGCACACAGGGCAGCTGCTGCGGTTCATCGCCCGGTCGAAAGGGTCGGGCCGCGGCTTCACCGGGCACTGCAACGTGATGGACGAGGACATGATCCTCGGCGACACGGAGATGGACGCGCTGCTGCCGACGATGGCGGCCGTCCAGGACCCACAGATCTGGTACCTGGGCAGCGCCGGGATCGGCGCTCCGTCGGTGCAGCTGGGGCGTCTGCGGCGCCGCGCGCTGGCGGCGATCGAGACGGGAGAGCCGGACCCGTCGCTGGCCTACATGGAGTGGTCGGCGGACGTGCACCTCGACGAGTGCCCGGCGGACTGCACCGCGCACGACGACCCGGACAGTGACGCGGCGGTGCTGAAGTCCAACCCGGGCGTCGGCTACCGGCTGACGCTGGAGAAGGTCGCGCGGGAGCGGGCCACGCTGAGCACGGCCGGCTACGCGAGGGAGAGACTCGGGGTGGGCGAGTACCCGTCGGACACCGCGGACACGTGGCAGGTGATCGCTGAGGAAGCGTGGCGGGCGCTGGCCGTCGGCGACGTCCAGGCGGTCGCCGGGGCACGGCAGGCGGGGCCGGTGGCGCTGTCCATCGACATGACGCCGGAGCGGTCGCACGCGGCGATCAGCGCGGCGTTCCCGTACCTCGGCGGCGTCCACGTCACCGTCGTTGACCACCGGCCCGGGACGGGCTGGATCGTGGAGCGGGCGAAGGAGCTGCACGGGAAGTACGGGCCGCGGTGCTGGGTCATCGACCCGGCCAGCCCGGCGGCCTCCCTCATCCCGGAGCTGGAGGACAAGGAAACCGGCCTCGGCGTGCAGGTCGTCAAGCCGAAGGCGCGGGAGATGGCGGCGGCCTGCGGGCAGTTCTACGACGCGGTCACCACGCAGTCTCTGACGCACTTCGACGATGCACCGTTGGCCTCCGCTCTGGCCGGCGCGCAAAAGCGTGCGCTGGGGGATGCGTGGGCGTGGGCCCGCCGTATCCCGTCGGTGGACATCAGCCCGCTGGTGGCCGGGACCCTCGCCAAGTGGGGGCTCGGCGCCGAGGTCGAGGAACCGCCGGGCGACATTCTGAGCAACGTGTGGTGAGGGGGCAGTCATGAAGTGGTGGCCCTTCCGCCGCACGGCGGTACAGCGGGCGATCTCCTATCAGGACGTGTGGGGTGCCGGCGCGGATCCGGCGGTGCTGCGTGGTACCGGTCAGGAGCGGGCGCTGCGCCTGGGGCCCGTGTACGCGGCGACACGGCTGCTCGCGGATTCGGTGGCGTCCCTGCCTCTGAAGTCGTACCGCTTGGATGGAGACGACCGTCTGCGCGCCCCGGTGCCTGCGCTGTTCCGGCGGCCGGCCGCGGTCGGTACCCGCTACGACTGGCTGCACCGGTGCATGACGTCGCTGACGCTGCGCGGCAACGCCTACGGGCTGATCGTCGCGTGGGGGCCGGACGGCTGGCCGTCTCAGATCGAATGGCTGCACCCGGACGACGTGCATCTTGAGGACAACCTGGCGCCGGTGCCGGTCTGGTACTACAAGGGCCGGCGCCTGGAGGGCGGTCAGCTGTTCCACATCCCCGCGTACACGGTGCCCGGTCAGATCCTGGGGCTGTCGCCGATCGCGTACTTCGCGACGACGACGGAGGCCGGGCTGCTGGCGAACCAGTTCGGCCGGGACTGGTTCGCGAACGGGTCCACGCCGTCGGCCGTTCTGGAGACGGACATGGCCGTCGACCAGGGTGCGGCGACCGTGCTGAAGGCCCGGTTCAAGGAAGCGGCGCAGGGCAGGGACGTGGTCGCGCTGGGCAACGGCGTGAAGTACCGGGCCATCTCCGTGCCAGCGAACGAGTCGCAGTTCCTGGAAACCATCAAGGCGACGGCGAACCAGATCGCCGCGATCTACGGGGTGCCGCCGGAGAAGGTCGGCGGCGAGACCGGCGGAAGTCTCACCTACGCCACCGTCGAGCAGAACAGCATCGACCTGCTGACGTGGACACTGCGGCCGTGGCTGGCCCGCCTGGAGGACGCGTTCTCCTGGCTGCGCCCGCCGACGGAGGAAGCCCGGTTCAACGTCGACGCGATGCTGCGCACCGACACCCTCACCCGCTACCAGGCGCACCGCATCTCCCGCGCGATCGGCCTGCACAACATCGACGAGCTGCGCCGCCTGGAGGACGAACCGCCCCTGCCCGACGGCATGGGCAAGGACTACGCGCCGCTGGTCAAGGTGGCCCCCGACGAAAGCGAGAAATGAGTGAACGGCGACAGTGAGCGTCGGTTCACCCGCGGCCTCGTCGAGGTCCGGGCGGCCGGCGACAGCAGGACGATCGGCGGCTACGCCGCGAAGTTCAACACGCTCTCCCGCAACCTCGGCGGCTTCGTGGAACGCATCGACCCGGGGTTCTTCGCGAAGTCCGAGGGGGACGGCTGGCCGCGCGTGATGGCCCGCTACAACCACGACGGCAACATGCTGCTCGGCACCTCGCGCGCGGGCACGCTGCGGCTGCAGACGGACGGCACGGGCCTGGACTACAGCGTCGACGTGCCGGCCGCCCGCGCCGACGTGTACGAGCTGGTGCAGCGCGGCGACGTCTCCGAATCCAGCTTCGCGTTCTTCACGTTCGAGGACGACTGGTCGATGACGGACGACGGCTTCCCGGTGCGGACGCTGCTGTCCGGGCAGCTCGTCGACGTGGCCCCGGTGAACGACCCCGCGTATCTCGACACGTCCACGGGCCTGCGGTCCCTGGCGGAGCGGGCGGGCGCGGAGCTGGCCGAGGTCCGGGCGGCGGCCGAGGCGGGCGAGCTGAAGCGGTTCCTCGCCCCGGTCCCCACGATCATTCCGCCGGGCGGGCAGGGCGACACCCACTCGCTTGTTGCGGTACGGCGGCGGCGCGCCGAGCTGAACCTGCGCCGCACCTTCTGAGGCAGGGCGAACCCCACCTCGACACACCACCCACCCGGCACCGGCGGCCCTCTGGCCTGCGGGTGCCTTCGTCATGCCCAGGAGGGCGAGATGAGTTCGTTCATCAAGGCGCTGCAGGAGCGGCGCGCCAACGTGTGGGAGCAGGCCAAGGAACTGCTCGACACGGCGGAGTCGGAGAAGCGGGACCTGAGTGCCGAGGAAGAGGCGAAGTACCAGGCCCTGACCGCCGACCTCGACAAGATCGACCAGCGGGCCAAGGATCTCGCCGAGGCGGAGCAGCGGACCCGGGACGCCGAGGCGGCGTTCGCCGGTCTGCTCGCCAAGCCGGAGGAGCCGGCCGCCCGCAAGAACGTCGAGAAGGACTCGGAGCTGCGCCGGTGGGCGCGCGGCGAGATCCGCGGCGTCGACATCGCCAAGCCCGACGGTGTTGCCTTCCGTGACCTGGTCAAGGGCACGGCGACCGCGGGCGGCAACACGGTGCCCACGACGTTCTACGGGCAGCTGATGGCCCACCTCATCGAGGTGTCCGGGATCATGATGGCGGGGCCGACCGTGCTGAACACGGCGGCCGGGGAGACCATCGAGATCCCCGTCACGACCGCGCACTCCAGTGCCGCGCTGACCGCCGAGGCCGCGACGATCAACGAGTCGGATCCGGCGTTCGCCAAGCGCACCCTGGGGGCGTACAAGTACGGCGTGCTGCTGCAGGCGTCTACCGAGCTGCTCACCGACACCGGCGTGGACCTGGAGGGCTACCTCGCCATGCAGGCCGGCCGGGCGCTGGGCAACGCGTTCGGGGCGCACGCCATCACCGGTGACGGATCCGCGAAGCCGACCGGTGTCATCACCTCGGCGTCGACCGGCAAGACCGGCGGCACCGGTGTGGTGGGTGCGTTCACCGCGGACGACCTGATCGACCTGTACTACAGCGTCATCGCCCCGTACCGGAACAGCACCTCGTGCGGCTGGCTGATGCGGGACGCCACCCTCGGCGCGGCGCGCAAGCTCAAGGACCAGCAGGGCCAGTACCTGTGGCAGCCGTCCATCCAGGTCGGCGCCCCGGACACGCTGCTGGGCAAGCCGGTGCGCACCGACCCGAACGTGGCTGCCATCGCGGTGACCGCGAAGTCCGTGGCGTTCGGTGACTTCTCGCAGTACTTCGTCCGCCTGGCGGGCGGGGTGCGGTTCGAGCGCTCGGACGACTACGCGTTCAACTCCGACCTGGTGACCTTCCGGGCGCTGATCCGCGCGGACGGTCTCCTCGTCGACCAGACCGGCGCCGTGAAGGTGTTCGCCGGGAACGCCACCTGATCCACCCCGCAGCGGGCGGCCACGACCGGTGGCCGCCCGTTCGGCTCACGAGAGGAACACGTGATGCGCGTCCGCATGAAGGCCACGATCTCCGGTACCCGCGACGGCAAGCCCTGGCCCGAGCACGGCGGCTCGGTGGACCTGCCCGACGACGAGGGCAAGCACATGGTTGCCGCCGGCCTCGCCGAGGAGCACGACGGCGACGACCCGGTGGAAGAGACCGCCGCCAACCCGGGCGAGCCGGAGAAGGCGACCGGCCGCCGCAAGCAGCCCATGACGAAGTCATCCGTCGAGAAGTAGACGGGAGGCTGCCATGGCGCTGCTCACCCTCGCTGAGGCAAAAGCACAGCTGAACCTCACGACAGACACCGACGACGTCGAGGTCCAGGCCTACATCGACGCGATCACCGCGCCGATCGAACGGCACATCGGGCCGGTGGAGACGCGGGAGTTCACCGAGACGATCGAGGGCCGCAGCGACTCCGTGTGTCTGACCCGCATCCCCGCCGTCTCCCTGGTGTCGGTGGCCCCGGCCGTCGAGATCGGTGACGGCCTCGACCTGTCCACGCTGGTCCTGGACGGTGCGACGGGCATCGTCCGATACCGGGGCGGCTCGTTCGCGGGCACCGTGTGGCGATTCGTGTACGCGGCGGGCCGGGGCGAGATCGCGCCCACCATCAACCTCGCCGCACGGATCCTGCTTCAGCACCTGTGGCGGACCCAGAACGCGGGCCGCGGCCCGGTCCTGGCCGGCGGCGACGACTTTTCGGAGCCGATCCCCGGGTTCGGCTACGCGATCCCAAATCGCGTACTCCAACTACTGGAGCCATACCGGCTTCCTCCGGGGGTGGCGTAGATGGGCTCGCGCATCCCCGAGGTCATCGCCCGCCTGGTGGCGCTCGGCGACGGCGACACCGAGCTGGCGGACGTGCAGGTGTCGGATGGCCCGGAGGTGACGGAGACGGGCGCTTCGGACTGGCTCATCTTCGGCTTCGACGGAGACCAGACCGGTGACTTCGAGGCCGCCCAGTCCGTGAGCGACTGGACGGATCTCGGGGCCGGCCGGGAGGAACAGTTCGAGGTCACGTGCGCGGCCGTCGCCAAGCGCGGCGACACGGACATCGTGGCCGCCCGCGCCCGGGTCCACGAGATCGGCGCCCGCGTCGAGGCGTGGGTGCAGGCCGATCCCACGCTGGGTCTGGACGCGCTGCTGGCCAGCGTCGCCCGGACGCGGCTGGTGCAGGACCAGACGGATACCGGCGCGCAGGCGGTGCTGCTGCTGACGGTGGCCGGCCGCGGATTCACGTAGGAGAGGAGTTCTGCCGTGCGAGTGCGGATGCGCCATGACGGCATCGAGCAGGAGATCGAGGTCGCGGAGATCTCGGTGAAGCACTACGAGCGGTCGGGCTGGAAGGTCGTCGACGACGGCCAGGCGCCGGTGCTCATGAAAACGGCCGCGGCGAAGGGCCGTCGGCGCGAGACGGGAGAGAACTGACATGGCGACTCCGATCCAGGCGTCGAAGCGGTACTACCGGCGCGGGGTCACCCGCGTGCTGTGGGTGCCGACGATCGCGAACAAGAACAGCCCGACCCGGGCCGAGCTGAGCGCGGGCACCGCGCTGGAGGCCGAGACCGGCGCGATGTCCGGCTGGCAGACCACCTCCGGCACCGTGCCCACACCCGCCCTGGGTAGCCGGTTCACGCCCGTCGTCGGCGGCGAGATCACCGCCTCCGACAGCTCCCTGACATTCTGGGCGTCGAAGGACGGCGACGACGTCCGCACGCTCCTCGCCCGCGAGGAAGACGGCTTCGTGGTGTGGATGGACGAGGGCGACGTCCCCACTCAGACCATGGACGTCTACCCAGTGACGGTCACCAGCCAGGCGAAGGTGCGTGAGCTGGATCAGGCCGCGCAGATCATGGCGCAGTTCGCCATCACCAGCGAGCCCGCCGAGAACGTCACCATCCCGGCAGCGGTCTGACGATGCCCGGCAGTGTGCAGATCCTGGGCACCGGCCAGCTGCTCACGCTCTCCCGGCGCATGCGGTCGGCAGGCGGCCCTCGGCTGCGGCAGAACTTCTCTCGCCGCGTCCGGCGGGCCGCCGAGCCGCTCCACCGGGATCTACAGGCGGCGATCCGTACCCAGCCGCTGATCAGCGAGGGCCGCAAGGCCGGGAAGCGCGGCGGCCCTTCGCCGACCACGAGGCCGCTGCGGTCCACGCTCGCGGGCGGCATCCGGATCAGCGTCCGCGCTGGGGCCAACCCCGGCGCCCGTATCTGGATCGACAGGGACCGTCTCCCCGCCGACCTGCGGAGCATGCCGTGGGTGATCAACGACGGCAGGGTCCGGCACCCCGTGTTCGGCAACCGCCGCCGGTGGACGACGCAGTCCGCCCGGCCACCGGGCTGGTGGACCAAGACCGTGCAGACCGGCACTCCGCGTATGCGCGCCGAAGTGGAACGCATCCTCGGCGACGTCCGCCGGGATCTTGAGTGAGCAGAGGAACACACCCGTGATCATCACGCACACGCTGTCCGACGGCACCGTAGAGGAGCTGTCGACCGACGACCTCACGGCCCGCGAGGCGGCGGACATCGAGGCCGCGATGGGCGGCTCGCAGTGGCAGCGCATCGAAGCCCTGCTGCAACTCCAGGACCCCACCGCGCTGCGGGCCGTCGTCTGGATCTTCCGCCGCCGGGAACAGGCCGACCTCAAGTTCGACGACTTCGACATCCCGGGCTGGAGGCGCCGGCTGAAGGCGCGGATCACGCGGCCGGAGATCGAGGACGCCCTGAGCAACCTGATGCTGCAGGCCATCAGCAGCAAGTCCGAGGACACGCAGATCGACCTCCTGGCCCCGCACCTGCGCAAGCTCGCGCAGGACCCGGCCGACGTCGACGCCGCGCTGGACGGGCTGGGAAAAGGCCACCTGGTGAAGCGCCGCCAGGACTCCGAGGACTGATCCAGGAGTACGAGCCGCTGCTGATGCACTACCTGCACATGCAGCCCTCCGAGATCGACCGGCTGTCCGTCTCCCGTTTCCTGCGCCTGGTCGCGTGGCTTGACCGGCACGTCGCAACACTGAGGGGGTGACATGGCGGAGCGCCTCACGTTCACGCTGGCCGGCCGCGACGAACTGTCCCGCGTCCTGGACGGCACCGCCGACAGCGCGGACCGGCTCAGGTTGCGGCTGGCGGGGATCACCACGGACGCAGACGGGAACCTGCGTGACCTCCAGGGCCGGTTCCTTACGCTGGCGGATGCGCAGCGGCGGGTCGACGACACCACGGGCCAGGTCCGGCGCAGCATGGCCGATCTGTCGGACGCGTCCGGCAAACTCGGCGAGTCCATCAAGGCCAACCTCATCTCGCTGCTGCCGGCCGCGATCCCGGCAGCGGCTGGTCTGGCGAGCAGCGCGGCGGCCGTCGCCGCGCAGCTCGGCGCCGGCGCGGTCGCGGCGGGTGCTTACGCGCTCGCGCTCGGACCGCAGATCGGGAAGATCAGTGAGGCGGCCGAGGCGCAGGAGAAGTACGAGGAGGCTCTGGCCACCTCTGGCGCTGGTAGCGCGGAGGCTGGAAAGGCGGCGCTGGAGTACGAGCGGCGCCTGGCCGCGCTCACCCCCGAGACGCGGGACGCCGCCGTCGCGGTCGGCCTGCTGAAGGACAACTACGACCAGTGGTCCGACAGCCTCTCCGGCGACGTGATGGCCCCGTTCACCAAGGGCGTCGCCGTCGCCAACGCCTTGCTTCCCGAGACGACGGGCCTGGTCAAGGGCGCCTCTACGCAGTTCGACCGGCTGATCACCCTCGTGGCCGGCGGCATCAGCACGCCCGGCTTCGACGCGATGAACCAGAAGTTCACCACGTTCGCTACGGACACCCTCGACAACGGCATCGACAAGCTGACCGTCTTCCTGGCCAAGGTCCAGTCGGGCGAGTACGACGGCGGCGGGGTCGCCGAGTTCTTCGACTGGGCACAGGCACAGGGGCCAGTCGTCTGGGACACGCTGGAGAACATCGGCGAAGCCCTCTTCAACGTCCTGGAGGCCGGAGCGGACGTGGGCGTTGGCATGCTCGACGTCGTCAACGTTCTGTCCGAGATCGTCAGCGCGGTGCCGCCCGAGGCCATTGCGACGATCCTCCAGCTGGCCATCGCCATCAAGGCCGTGAAGCTGGCGGCGGCCGGCGGCGCCGCGGCCAGCGCGGCCGTGGCCGCGCTCGGCGTGCAGATCGGCGCCATGCGCGTCGCGGCGGCCGGTGCGCCCGGGGCGCTCGCCGGTGCTGGCGCCGCGATCACGGGCCTGTCCCGTACCGCGAAACTCGCGGTGGCGGGCACCGGGCTGGGGCTGCTGCTGATCACCCTGGACGCCCTGTCGGCCGGCAGCCAGAAGCCCAAGCCGGACGTGGACGCGCTGTCGACATCGCTCACCGAACTTGCCCAGTCGGGCAAAGTGTCGGGCGAGGCGATGCGCGTGTACGGCGGTGACCTGTCCGGTCTCGGCGACGCCATCCAGAAGGTGGTCGACCCGAAGGGGCTGGACCAGGTTCAGCAGTCCATCGTGTCGTTCTTCGGCATGGACTCCACCCCGGTGAAGCAGGCCAAGGAGGACCTCTCCGCGTTCGACGAGGCGCTGGCCGACATGGTGTCCAGCGGCAACGCGGACATGGCCGCTGAGGCGCTCGCGCGGACCATCGAGCAGCTGGAGGCGCAGGGCCAGAGCACAGACGGGCTGCGGGACAAGCTCACCGCCTACAACGACGCCCTGGCCGGGCAGGCCCTGGAGCAGGAGCTGGCCGCACAGTCCATGGGCATCTTCGGCGCCCAGGCCCTCGCGGTACAGGACAAGCTCGACGCACAGAAGCAGTCCGCGGACGGGCTGAGGCAGAGCATCATCGCCCTCAACGATGCGAACCGCAGCGCCTACGACGCGCAGATCGGCTTCGAGGCCGGCCTCGACGCGCTCACCGAATCGTTCGCGCAGAACGGGGCGACGCTCGACCTCAACACCGAGTCGGGCCGGGCCAACGGCCAGGCCATGAGCGCGGCCGCCAAGGCGCATGACGAGATGCTGGCCAGCGGGTTGGCGGCCGGTGAGTCGCTGGCGTCGATGACGGGGAAGTCCGAGACGCTGCGCGCCAAGATGCTGGAGCTGGCGTCGGCGACGGGCATGTCCGACAGGGAGGCGCAGGAGTACGTCAACACGCTCCTCGGCACTCCGGAGGACATCCGCACGAACGTGATCCTGGAACGGCAGGACGCCATCGCCGGACTGAACAACGTCCAGACCGAGATCGAGCGGACGCCGGACTCGCACACCGTCACGGTCGACACGCTCAACGCAGCGGCGATCGCCGCGCTGGAGGCCGTCGGGCTGAAGACCCGCCGCCTGCCGGACGGGCGGACCGAGGTGTACACCGCCAACGGGCAGGCCATCGGCAGCATCGGCGCCGTCGACAAAGCTCTGAGGAACCTGGACGGGGACAACGCGTCGACCACCGTCACGAACACGATCGTCACCCAGTACGTGACGAAGTACCTGCAAGGCCGCTCGCAGCACGACATCGTCGGCGCGACGGGCGGCCTGTACACGGGCGACGGCTTCAAGACCGGGTACAGCGTCGGCGGCCGGGTGAAAGGGCCGGGCACTGGGACGAGTGACGACGTGCCCGCGCCGTGGCTGTCCAACGGGGAGTTCGTCATCCGGGAGGCCATGGTCGACCGGTACGGCGAGGACCTGTTCCACGCCCTCAACTCCGGGTCGATGCCCGCATGGATCGGCAGGGCGGCGCCCTCACCTGGTCGTCCGGCCGCCGCGACGGCACCAACGGCTGGTCCCTCCCAGGGCACGTCTGTCTCGTACAACATCTACCCGCAGAAGTCGGTCATCGACGCCAGGGACGTCGAGCTGATCACGCGGCAGGAAGAGGCGCGCATGCGTGTGGGGAGGCCTCGATAGATGCCCATCATCACCGCGGCAGTCGTCACCCCGGAGGTACCGGAGGTTCCGCCCCCGGTCGACGTCCCGGAGATCGGCTATGCGTCGATCACCTACGTGGACCCGTCCGGCGAGCGGTGGCCGATGACGGACCTGTCCGCCGAGTGGTACACCCTCGCGGAGGGCGTGTCCGGGCTGGGGGCCGCGCCGTACACCCTGACCGCGGACCCTCACCCGCGCGGCGGGTCCCGCCTGCGGCACGTCCAGCCGCAGGCCCGGAACATCGTGTGGCCGCTGCTGGTCAAGGGCGCCGACCACACCAAGTTCGTGAAGAACTGGCGGGACCTGGCGAGGGCGTTCACGCGGACGCTGCGGGAGGGGCCGGGCTGGCTGGAGGTGGCGCGCCCGGACGGCTCCGCCCGGCGGATCGCCGTCTACTACAGCGACGGCTGGGACGGCCAGGGCCGGACCGCGACCGGCATCACCTGGGACAGCGCGGTCCTCACCCTGTGGTGCGAAGACCCGTACTGGCTGGACGTCCACGCGCAGACCGTTCACCGGGAGACCGGGACCGGGGTCGACTACCTGGCGCCGTACCCGTCGGTGTCCTCCAGCCAGGTTCTCGGCGCGACGACCGTCGTGAACCCTGGCGACGTCGACGTGTGGCCCGAGTGGCACATCACCGGGCCAGCCACCTCGATCGAGTTCACCCGCGAGGACACCGGCGAGGCGTTCACCCTCGACATGGCGGCCACCAGCCACGGCGCGCTCCTGGCCGGGGAGACCGTGACGATCTCCACCGATCCGCCGCGCGCCCGGTCCGGTACCGGGGAGAACCTCGTCGCCGGGCTCAACTGGCCCGAGGCGATCCTGTGGTCCCTCCCGCCCGGGGAGACCGCGGTGACGTTCCAGCTCGCAGGCGCGGAGGCGGGCAGCGCCGTGGATCTCACCTACTATCCGAGATACGAGACGGCATGACGGTGCAACTGCTGGTCACCGACCGCAACCTGAGCTTCCTCGGCGACCCCATCACCGGCTGGACCAAGCTCAGTTGTGACCTCAACTTCAACGCGCCCGCCTCCGGCAGCGTGCAGCTGCCCGCGCGGCAGGAGGTCATGGAGCTGCTGCAGCCCGGCAACCGTCTCGTCGTCCTGCGGGACAACCAGATCTGGTGCGCCGGGCCGATGGAGGAACCGCAGGACTACGCATGGGACCTGGGGTCGAACGCGGGCGTGGGCACGGTCACCGTGAGGTTCTCCGACGACCTGGCCCGGATCGCCGGGTACCTCACGTACCCGGAGCCCGCCAAGAGCTTCGCGACGCAGACCAAGACCAGCGACAAGGTCCGCAAGCTCACCGCTACGAACGCGGAGACGATCATCCGGACGCTGGTCAACGAGAACTGTGGGCCCGGCGCCCTGACCGCGCGGCGTATCGAACGGCTGGTCCTCGACACCGTCGCCGCCGTGGGCACCAGCCAGACCGTGAGCACGCGGTTCGAGCCGCTGCTGGACGCGTGCCGCACGGCGGCCGTCACTGACGGGCTCGGCTTTCGTACCCGGCAGGTCGGCGACGAGATCCGGTTTGGGGTGTACCAGCCCCGGGACCTCTCCAGGACCGCCCGGTTCTCCGACGGTCTCGGCAACCTTCGCAGCGTCGCCTTCACCATGGGCGCCCCGCTCGCCACGTCCGAGCTGGTCATGGGCGGCAACGACCCGGCCGACGATCCGCCCCAGGGCGATCCGGCCTACGAGCGGGTCTACGTGGAGGTCACCTCCAATCAGCACGTCGACTGGTGGCGGGTGGAGAAGTTCACCGAGAAGTCCGGCATCGACGACGACTCCGAGGGCGAACTCACCCAGGCCGGCCGTCTCGCGTTCGGCAACGACAAGGCGACCGCTTCCCTGTCCACGGTCACCGTCGACACGGAGGACCTGCGGGCGGGCCGGGACTTCGGCCTCGGCGACCTGGTCGCGGTCGTCCTGCCGACCGGGCTGGAGATCGCCGACGTGGTGCGGTCCATCGGCCTGGCCGCCGAGCCCGACAGCGGTGAGCTGGTGACCATCGTCATCGGCAACAACGACAAGACCACGCTGACGCGCACGGTATGGACCGTGCGTGACCTGGCCTACCGGCTGGGACAACTCGAAGGGAGGGGGTGACCGTGGCCGAAGAGTCCTATCCGAGCCCGGGCCACAACACCAGGCAGGTGACCGACGACGAGCACGAGCTGTTGGCCTCGCGGTTCTCCGACGATGGGGTGTACGGGGACCCGACGGACACGCAGGTCGTCACGGCCGGCACTGGCCTGTCCGTGAACGTCCGCGCGGACGTGGCCGCCTCGGTGCGCGGGCACGGCTGGTACTCGGGCAGCACCGCCGTGAGCGTCGCCCTGTCCGCGAACATCTCCAGCCAGGCCCGTATCGACTGGATCGTCCTTCGGCTGGACCGCTCCGACTGGACCGTCCGCGTGGGCGTCGTCGGCGGCACCCCCGGGTCCGGGGCGCCGGCGCTCACGCAGCAGACCGGAACCACTGGCGTCTACGAGATCCCCCTTGCGCAGGCCCGGATCCTCGGCGGCGCCTCGTCGGTCACCGTGACCCGCGCCGAGCAGTACGTGGGGACGAGGGTTCGGCCGTGCACGTCGACGACCCGCAACCCGAGGCCGCGGCTCGGTGAGCAGTGCTTCGAGACCGACACCGGCACGATGCGGATCTGGACCGGAACCGCATGGAAGCTGGTGTTCGACGACACCGGCGATATCGAGATCAACAGCCTGATCACCCCGGTGTGGTCCATCGGTGTCACCCCGGTGATCGAGCGCCGCAACGGCATCGTCTGCCTGCGCCTCGGCTCGTTCCGCCGTGAGCAGAGCAGCCTGGCGGGTAGCTCCGAGTCGCGGCTGCCCGCACAGATCCCGGTCGCCTTCCAGCACCGGAGCCGAGATCAGTACGCGCTGGCGTACATCGAGGGCGTGTCCATCGGCCGCATCACGATCTACTCCAAGGCGTCCGACAAGCCGGGCCAGGTGTGGCTGGTGCAGAAGCCGACGATCGACCGGGGGGACTACGTCCTCACCATGAGCGGACCGAGTTGGGTGGTGGACTGATGGCCAGATACGAGTACGGCGCTGGCATCGCCGACTACGTGGTTCGTCCCAGCGACGGCCTATGGACGGTGGCGCCGGGGACGACTCTCGCCTTCTGGTCGGCGGCCGACGGAGGCACCCAGTACACGGACCTCCTCAGCGCCGCGGGCGACCCGGTCACCGAGATCGTCGCCGACGGGCAGGGGCTCGTGCCCCGCTTCCAGGGCCCGGACGGAGTGGTGGGGATGTGGGCCGACGCGGGCGGCGTCAGCCGTGTGTGGATGGAGGCGCACTCTGTCGGCGACAGCGCGGACGCCCCGGCGGGATCGGTCCGCGACTGGTTCAACGTCCTCGACTTCGGGGCGGCCGGCGACGGCGTCACGGACGACACCGCTGCGATCCAGGCCGCGCTCGACGCGTGCCCGATGGGCAGCATCGTGTACGCGCCCGGGCGTCCGTACCGCACCAGTGCCACTCTGTCCGTCCCGCCAGGCGTGACGCTCATGAGCACGCACACCAACCTCATGACCGTGCCCAACCTGGTCGACCCGCCGTGCTACATCAAGCCGCTGCCCGCCTTCGAGGGCACCGCGGTGATCTCGTTCCTCGACGAGATCGACGGCGGATACCCCACGATCAGCGCAGAGCACCGCATCCTGAACGTGATGATCGACGGGTCTGACCTGACGACTCCGGGTATCGACGGGATCCGTGCCCGAGGAAACATTCAGAACGTCGGCCTGCGGGATGTGACGATCCGTAAGGTCACCGGCGCCGGCATCCACACGGAGGCCAACGCCGGGAAGTTCCCGTACAGCTGGCGACTCCACCGCGTCATGGTCGACAACGTGGGTTGGCACGGCTTTGCCATGGAGGTAATGACCGACATCACGTTCATGGACTGCCAGGCGATCGGCTGTGGGGCGAACGGCTTCGAGATCGCCAACGCAGCGAACAGCCACGCGATCGGCTGCCGCGCCGAATGGAACGTCAACAACGGATTCCACCTGACCGGGAATTGGGCGATCGGAACCGGCTCGGGCGGCATGCTCCTCGGCGGCTGCTCGACCGACCGCAACGGGTACAACGGCGTCCTTGTCGACGCCACCGGCAACCCGCCGATCCAGGTCGAGAACCTGCTCACCCGCCGCGACGGGCGCAACAACGGTCTCGGCGGCGGCGGCTACGCGGGCCTCGCCTGCGATGGCGCCACGGTCCCCGTGCTGGTCGGCATGGTCACCTGCTATCCAGGCACGGACGACGACGGTACCCAGATCAACAGCCCCGAGTACGGGGCGCGGTTCACCGGATGCACCTACGTCAGCGTCGACTCGGGGTTCCTGCACGCGGCGACTGCGGGCTGGTCCGACGCGGGCGACAACACGGTCCTGCGTCGCGGTCTGAACATCGCCGAGCGCACCGGCACCACCGCCGCCCCGGTCGACGCGTTCGCCCCGCCGACCGACGTCGCCGGAAACCTCAACGTCGGCGGATACGCCGCTCTGGCCTCCGGACAGTCGAACGGCCAGTGGAACATCTGGGCCGGCCAAGCCAAGGCCCTCAACTTGGGCGGCGCCGGCGGAGGCGTCGCGATCGCCGAGGGCGCCAACGCCCGCATGGGTGTGAGCACGCTGGCGTCCGGGACGGTGACTGTGGCCAACACAAGCGTTACAGCGAACACGCGGGTGGCCGTCTTCCGGCAGGCGACCGGCGGCACGCCCGGGCACCTGTCCGTGACCAATGCCGCGGGCACCAGCTTCACGATCAGCTCCACGAGTACCGGGGACACGTCGAGCGTCGCCTGGGTCCTCTTCGAACCCGCGTAGCCACCCGCCCCACCCGCTCGCCCCGCGCCGCCTGGCCCGGGGCCTTCCTCATGCCTGGAGGCTTCATGGCCACACCCATGTCGTACAAGGCGTTCATCGCCGCGCTGCGCGCCGAGGGCCTCACCGTCCTTGAGGTGAAGACGAACGGCCGACCGCCGTCGGAGCACAACCGGAACCACAAGGGGCCGTTCGGTCCGGTGAACGGGGTGATGATCCACCACACGGTGACCAAGGGCAGCGCCCTCACGGTCGAGATCTGCCGAGCCGGATACACAGCGCTGCCCGGTCCGCTGTGCCACGGCGTCATCACCAAAGACGGCCGCGTGCACGTCGTGGGCTACGGCCGCGCCAACCACGCCGGCCTCGGCGACGACGACGTCCTTCGCGCAGTCATCGACGAGCGGGCCCTGCCCTCCGACAACGAGTCGAACACCGACGGCAACCGGCACTTCTACGGCTTCGAGTGCGAGAACCTCGGCGACGGCGACGACCCCTGGCCCGCCGTCCAGCTGGAGGCGATCGAGCGCGCTGCCGCCGCCGTCTGCCGGCATCACGGCTGGAACGAGCGATCCGTGATCGGCCACCTGGAGTGGCAGCCCGGGAAGGTCGACCCGCGCGGCTTCACGATGGCGTCGATGCGCGCCCGGGTCTCCGCCCGCCTGAAGCGCCCCGCCGGTGCCGACACCACCACCCCTGAGAAGGAGGCCCTCGTGGCTGACAAGGACGACGTCCAGACCCTGTTCACCACGGACGGCGTGCTGTCCTCACCGGATGGCGCCAAGGACTCGAAGGGCAACCGGCACTGGACCGCTGAGTCGTACCTCCGGTACGACTACCTTCAGAACCGCGACACCCTCAAGATCGTGCGGGCCCTGTCCACGCAGGTCGCTGGGCTGTCCGCTGCTGTCGCCAAGCTCGCGCAGCTTGCCGGATCGGACGTCTCCACCGAGCAGGTCGTGGAAGCCGTAGAGCGCGCCATCGCCGACGCCGTCGTGAAGGTCGACGTCGATGTCACGGGCGCGGACAACGCGTGATCCTCAACCTCACCCCACACCCGATCCGCCTCTACGCGAACGAGCGCGAGGACGGCAGCGATGACCTCGATCCGTACCTTCGCGAGGTCATCGAACCGGGACCGGCGCCCGCGCGGCTGGCCACGATCGAACTCGGCGGCGGTATGTGGCCCGAGCTGGTCGAGTTCGGGCACGCCCAGAACCTCCCGCCCAAGCGGGACGGCGTCCACTACATCGTCTCCCTCGTCGTCGCCCTGGCGCTCGCCGACCGGCGCGGCGACCTGCTTGTCCCCTACCGGGAGGTACGCAACGCCTCCGGAACCGTCATCGGCTGCCGCTCCCTCGCGCAGCCCGTCTGAAAGAGGACCTCATGCCTGAGCTGCACTTCGACGGCGAGACCGTCGTGAAGACCGCTGGCACCTACGGTCGCGATCTCCTGGAGCGGGTGCTGAGCACCTTCCTCCAGTCGTTCATCGGCGGCATCGCCATCACCACTCCCCTGGACGGCAGCATGTGGTACGCCGCCGCAGCGGGAGGCGTCGGCGCCGTCCTCTCCCTGGCCAAGGGGCTGCTCGCCAGAGTCCGGGCCGTCACGAACAGCGCGTCCCTCGCCAAGGGCGTCTGACCCCAGGCCGTGCCGGTAGCAGGCCCCGAGCGAGTAGGAGCGACATGGACGCCACCACTCTCGGCGGTCTGCTAGCCGGCGTGGGCACGGTGCTGGGCGCGGCGGTGGCGTTCTGGGGGAAGCGCGGGGAGAACGCCCTCACCGGCTACTCCTCGCTCACGAACGACCTCCAGGAAGAGCGCGACAGCCTCAAGGCCGAGCGCACCGACCTGAACGCGCGGCTTGCCGAACAAGCCTCGCTGCGCGCCGCCGACCAAGCCGAAATCACCCGGCTCCGCGCAATCATCACCGACCTCGGAGGACAACCGTGACCCGGACAGAGCGCGCACTCGCCCGCCGCTGGCGACCGCTCATGCTGGCGTGCTGGCTGGTCGCCCTGTCCGGCGCCGTGATCCTCATCTGGGCACGCATCGACGCCGAGGCCAGCCGCGCCGACCAACTGGCCAGCGAGGCCGACCGCCGCGGCGACGCCGTATCCACCCTCGCGGGAGACGTCCGCGTCCTGCGGGCGCAGGTGTCCGCCGAGGGGAAGACGCCGGCCGCGCCGGACCCCTCGGTGGCCATCGACGATCTACCCGCCCGCGCAGAGGTACCGGTGCCGATCCCGGGCCCGCAGGGCGAGCCCGGGCGGCCGGGCAAGAACGGCGAGCCGGGAGACGTGGGAGAGGACGGCGCACCGGGCGAGGACGGTACGGACGGAGCACCGGGCGAGGACGGTGGGCCTGGCGCTGCGGGGGCCGACGGCACGGACGGCGTGCAGGGGCCGCAGGGCGAGCCGGGGCCCGGTGGTCCGGCGGGCCCCGCAGGGCCGGCCGGACCGCAGGGTGAGCAGGGGCCGCGCGGGGAGCAAGGCCCGGCGGGGCCCAACTGCCCGGCGGGGTACAGCCTCCAGCCCCTTCCCAGTGACCCGGACGCGTTGGCCTGCCGTCGCGACGGCGCACCATCAGACGGCGGCTCAGACTCGGAGACGCCCTCTGGACTGCTTTCGCTGGCCCTGGACCCGCAACGCCGCCAGTACCCCTGAACGACCCTGGCCCCGTTCTCCCCTTCCTGGGGGAGAACGGGGCCGCTTTCGTGCGTCTAGGGGTCAGGCGTCGGGCGCCGCGTCGAACGAGTACTCGTAGCCCACGGTCATCCGGTACGGCAGACACCACTCGGCGTACTCGATGACGCCCTGGTCGTCCCACAGGCGGGAGGCGCCGGCGAGGATCGGGGCGCCGATCCGCAGTCCGAGGAACCCGGCCTCGCGGGCGTCGGCGTCTCTGCCGTGCATGTCGTCGCGGCCCGCCGTGGGACGCCTGCCCGTCGCCTGCTGCACCTTCATCAGCAGGCCCGGCGAGGAATGCCGGGACGCCGACAGCAGCTCGGGGACGGCGGCGGCGAAGTGCGCCGGGTACCAGGTGACGAACAGGCCGGTGCGCTGCTGGCCCTTCCCTGTGTGCCACTGGCGGTGGACGATCTGGTCGCCGTCGTCGAGGTCGAACAGCTCGGCCACGTACTGCGGCGGCTTCAGCAACTCGGCAGTCGTGACGATCATCGTTTCGCCCTCGGCGAGGACGGAGCCGGTACGCAAGACGCGGGTGATCCGGTCGTACCCGGAGGGCGCGACCTCGGGTGCGTTGGCGACGAAGGTGCCGCGGCGGCTGGTGACGATGTAGCCCTCGACCTGGAGTTGGTCAAGTGCCCGGCCGAGGGTGGCGACGGAGACGCCCTCGTTCTTGGCGAGGTCCCGCTGGCCGGGAAGCTTCGCGCCTTCCGCCAGGGCGCCGTCGAGGATGCGGCGGCGGATGCGTTCGGCGACTCGCATGTACGGGTGGTCAGGCTCTGACATGGCAACTCCTGCTGTGTCCTAGGGCACGGGGGACTGTACTAGGGCACGCGTAGATCGCGGGAGGGGGTGTCCGCCAAGACCGGTGACGGCATGTCCTAGGACACGCTACGGTGTGCCCTAGGACACACGGAGTCCCGGGGTCGTGGGTGCGACCACCGGGACTCGCCGACTGGTGAGGAGTCGACATGTCGCACCGTACCGCCCTGCCCCCCGCGGCGGCAGAGCCCCCAACAACCCTCGAAGTGGCGCCCGACGTCGTCGCCTTACTCCAGCTGCCCAGCCTCGAAGGACTCACCGACGACCAGGTTCGTGGCGCCAACTGCGTCTGGTGCAAGGCCGGCCTGACCGCTGACACCGCCGTCGACTTCGGCGAGCAGCAGACCCCGCTGTCGGGCACCAGCTCGGTGCACGGCATGCGCTGGTACCCGCGTGCCTGCCCGAAGTGCACCGCCGACCGTGCGCACCGCGGCCTGTTCGACCACGCCCCGAGCTGCGAACAGTGCGTGGACGCCGCCGAGCGCTGCGAGACCAGCCGTGCCCTGTACCGCCTCGTGCGGGACGGCCGCCGATGAGGCGCTGCGACTGCTGCGGCGAGCTCATCGAGGGCGAGCCGAGGGTGTACGACATCCCGGCGCCGTCCGGCGCCGGCGCCACGGTCTACGTGCACCCGGAGCCCTGCAAGGCGTCCCCACCCCGGCAGACGTACCCGGTCAAGCGCGGCCGGTGAGACCCCGCTCCCGGCGCGCCACACGCCGGCCGTGCCGGTAGCGATCCCCGCTGCCCGCCCTCGACCCCGAACGAGGGCGGGCCGCTCACCGCTGTACGAGGACCTCAAGCTCAACTCCCATGGCGTCGGCGATCCGGATCAGCGTGTCCAGGACGGGCGACGCGTGACCGTTCTCGATGCGGCTGTACGTCGCAATGTCGATACCGCTCCGGCCGCAGACGTCGACCTGAGACAGATTCAGGTGCTCGCGCACGTGCCGGATCCGCTCCCCGACCTGGCGGCGGCGGGCGATGACCCGCTCGTCGGGCGGGGTGGGACGTGACACCCGTCCACCCCACCGGCCCCATGATCAAATGTGATTAGGGTCGACCCTAATTTGTGTGATCTTGAAGGCCGCGGGCACGCGCCCGGCGAGAGCCTGCCGAAGGCGTTGCGGCTGCCCGGGAGGGCACCCCAGGAGAGGACGCTGGACGCAGGGAAGGGCGGTCACCCCCAGCGGGTGGCCGCCCCTTCCTATGTCTCTCGGCAGCGCTCACGCACGCTCACGCACTTCCGTGAACCCTCGGGCCAGCAGCGGGCCAGCAGATGATCATGACGGTGGGTCAAAACGGACAAGACCCCAGCTCGTTCCTGCTGTGAGCTGGGGTCCGACTGGTAGGCCCTGTGGGACTCGAACCCACAACCAATGGATTAAAAGTCCACTGCTCTGCCAATTGAGCTAAGGGCCCAGGGGGTGTCGCGCGGTGCTGCGTGATGTTGCCACACCGAGCATAGCCCGACGTGGCCGTGACGCCGATCGGGTATCCGGGTCACGGCCGCGTCGGAGGGGCGGCGGGGGCTACGGGTCCACCGGTTCGGGGGCGTTCGCGCGGGCGTCCGCGCGGGCCCTTGTGCGGGCGTGGTCGGGGTTGAGGAACCAGTGGCGGGCCGAGGCCAGCCACCAGGTCGCCGCGAAGCCGAGGACGACCAGTACGGCGATCGGCGCGTAGTTGAAGGTCTCCCAGGTGACCGGGGAGACCTGCGGCAGCATGAACAGGACCGTGATGACGCCGACCCACGTCACCGCGACCACGCCGACCGCCCGGGACCAGCGGCCCAGGTGCCACGGCCCGCGCTCGAAGGCGTCGCCCTTGCGGACCCGCAGCAGGGTCGGGATGACGTACGCGATGTAGAGGCCGATGACGGCGATCGACGTCACCGCCGCGTACGCCGTGACGTTGATCAGGTACGGCAGGCCGAGGACCAGCGCGGACAGGGCCGCCAGCCAGACCGCCGCGACCGGCGTGCGGGTGCGCGGGTTCACGGTGTGCCAGACGTGGGAGAAGGGCAGCGCGCCGTCGCGGGAGAAGGCGTAGATCATGCGGCTGTTCGCCGTCACCGAGGCCATCCCGCAGAACAGCTGCGCCCCGATGACGACCAGGAGCAGCAGCTTGCCCGCGGTGGCGCCCAGCGCGTCCAGGAGGATCTGGGCGGGCGGCGCGCCGGTCGGGGACGTGAGGGCGCCCTCGTAGGACTGGATGGCGAAGGTGAAGCCGAGGAGGAGCACGAAACCGGCGATCCAGGACGTCCAGATGGAGCGGACGATGCCCTTCGGTCCGGCCGTGGACGCGTCGTGCGTCTCCTCCGTCATGTGGGCCGAGGCGTCGTAGCCGGTGAAGGTGTACTGGGCCATCAGCAGGCCGATCAGCACGACGTAGACGCCACTGCCCCAGCCGGTGTTGTTGACGAACTCGCCGAACACGAACGACGCCGACTGGTGCTGGTCGGGCGCGAAGGTCAGCGCGCCGACGATCACCGCGACGCCGAGGACGTGCCACCAGACGCTGACGCTGTTCAGCAGGCCGACGATGCGGACGCCGAAGGTGTTCAGCAGGCCGTGCAGGACGAGGATGGCCGCGAAGAGGAGGATCGTGCGGCCGGGCGTGACCTCGAAGTCGAACTGGAGGTTCAGGTAGGCGCCCAGGAAGGACGCGGCGCCGAAGTCGATGCCGGCGGTCACCGCGACCTGACCCAGCACGTTGAACCAGCCCGTGAACCACGCCCAGGCCGCCGCCGTACGGGGCGGCGCGAGGCGGTGCGCCCAGAAGTACAGGCCGGCCGACGTCGGGTACGCCGAGCAGATCTCGGCCATCGCCAGGCCGACGAAGAGGGTCATCAGGCCGACGGCGACCCAGCCCCACGTGATGACGGCGGGGCCGCCCGTGTTCATGCCGAAGAGATACAGGGTCAGGCAGCCGGAGAGGACCGAGATGATGGTGAAGGAGACCGCGTAGTTGGAGAACGCCGACATGCGGCGGGCCAGAACCTGGGTGTAGCCGAGCTGGGCCAGCCGTTCCTCGTCCGACAGCCCACTCGCCTTGGCGTCATCTGTCATGCCCCCAGCAATTCCCTTGTGGCGGGCGTGACATGCGTCACCGCGTGGCCGAAACGAGAGCGCCGTGGCCCCCACCCGTCAGGGCAGGGGCCACGGCGCGTACGGACGTTCAGGCGTCAGCCGTTGCGCTTCCAGCGGGGCTTGTCGTCACGGCGACCGAAGGACGAACCGGACGAACCGCGGTGGTCGTCACGGCGGCCGGACGGGCGGTCGTGGCCGCCGGAGCGGAAGCCGGGACGGTCGCCCTGGCGGTCGCGGTTGAACGGGCGGTCGCTGCCGCGGTGTCCGCCGCGGTCACCGCGGTCGTCGCGGCGGAAGCCACCGCGGTCGTCACGGCGCTCGAAGGAACGGCCACCACGGTCGTCACGGCGGTCGTCACGGCGGAAGCCGCCACGGTCACCGCGGTCACCGCGGTCGTCACGGCGCTCGAAGGAACGCCCGCCACGGTCGTCACGACGGTCGTCACGGCGGAAGCCACCGCGGTCGTCACGGCGCTCGAAGGAACGGCCACCACGGTCATCGCGGCGGTCGTCACGGCGGAAGCCACCACGGTCACCGCGGTCACCACGGTCGTCACGACGCTCGAAGGAACGGCCACCACGGTCGTCACGACGGTCGTCGCGACGGAAGCCACCACGGTCACCACGGTCGTCACGGCGCTCGAAGGAGCGCCCGCCACGGTCACCACGGTCGTCGCGGCGGTCACCACGGTCGCCGCGGTCGGCGAAGCGGTCGCGGCCGCCCGAGGCGCCGCGCTCCGTCTTCTCCACCTTCTCGACGTCGCGCGCGCCCGGCTGCTCGGGCAGCGAGACCTCGGTCTCGGACGCGGCCGCGGCCACCTCGGCCAGCACCGTCTCCGGGTCCTCGCCCCGCTCCCGCGCGACCCTGGCGACCAGCCGGTCCGCGTCCCCGCGCAGCTCGGTGGCGCGGCGCTGGGCCCGCTCCAGCTCCTTGGTGAGCTGGGCGACCTCGCGCTCGGCCTGCTGCGCGGCGTTGCCCGCCGACTCGGCCTGGACCTCGGTCATCGACCGGGCCCCGGTGATCTCGGCGACCTCGGGCTCGAAGGCGGCGCCGCCCTGGATGATGTGGCGCGTGGCGTCGACGCCCGCGTCCTCCATCAGCCGGAAGATCTGGCGGCGCTGGTGCGGCAGGGAGAGGGAGACCACGCTGCCGGTGCGGCCGGCGCGGGCCGTACGGCCGGCGCGGTGCAGGTAGTCCTTGTGGTCGCCGGCCGGGTCCACGTTCAGGACCAGGTCGATGCCGTCGACGTGGATGCCGCGCGCGGCGACGTCGGTGGCGACCAGGACGTTGACGTAGCCGTCCTTGAAGTCGGCCAGCGTGCGGGTGCGCGCGCCCTGGGTCATGCCGCCGTGCAGCGCGTCCGCCTTGGCGCCCGCGTCGCGCAGCTGCTCGGCGACGCGGTCGGCGCCCAGCTGGGTGCGGACGAAGATGATGGTGCGGCCCTTGCGGGAGGCGATGGCCGCGGTGACCGGCGCCTTGTCCTTGGGCTTCACGACCAGGATGTGGTGCGACATGGTCGTCACGGCGCCCTGGGCGGCGTCGACCTCGTGGCTGACCGGCTTGTCCAGGTACCGGTCGACCAGGGTCTTGATCTCGTTCTCCATGGTCGCGGAGAACAGCATCCGCTGGCCGCCCGCCGGGACCTGGTCGAGCAGCTCGGTGACCTCGGGCATGAAGCCCAGGTCGGACATCTGGTCGGCCTCGTCGAGAACGGCGATCTGCACGTTCTCCAGGGAGCAGGCGCCGCGGTTGATGATGTCGCGCAGGCGGCCCGGGGTGGCGACCAGGATGTCGACGCCGCGCTCGAGGGCGTAGATCTGGTTGCCCATCGAGGTGCCGCCGCAGACGACCTTCATCTTCAGGCCCATGACGTCGCCGTACGGCTGGAGCGCGTCGGCGACCTGCATGGCCAGCTCACGGGTCGGGGTGAGGATGACGGCGCGCGGCTTGTGCTTCTCGGTGCGGCCGCCGGCCAGCGTGGCCAGGGTCGGCAGACCGAAGGAGAGGGTCTTGCCGGAGCCGGTGCGGCCCCGGCCGAGGATGTCCTTGCCCGCCAGCGCGTCCGGAATGGTCGCGGCCTGGATGGGGAAGGGGGTGGTCACGCCGTTCTGCGCGAGCTTGCGCACGACGCCCTCGGGCAGCCCCAGGCCGGCGAAGGTCACCTCGGGGGTCGCGGGGGTCTCGGCGGCCTCTACGGCCTCCGTCGCGCCCTCGACGCCTTCGGCGTTCTCGGGCATGACGGCGTGATCGGTACTGGTCATGGACATGCGAATGCGAAACCTTCCGGAGTCTCTCGTCGGCACGCGCCCGTCAACTCCGTGAATCGCGATTCGCAATACGACCGCCTCAATGCGGTCCACCACGGCAGGGGGAGAGAACGCGCCACACGGCGCGCTCTGCGGTGGCGCCGGGCAAATGGGATCAAACGATCTACCACCATACGCACCTCACACCCCCGAAGGCAAACCGGCCCGCAATGCCCAGCTCAGCGGGGGTGGGGAGGGCTAGGCCGGCGCCCCGGCCGCGGGTGCCGGTTCCCGCTGAGCGAGTTGGGTCCCCGGCGGCTCGTGGGCCGACGAGGAGGGCTCCGCCACCGTCGGCTCCGTGGTCGGGGGCGTCGGCGGTTGCTCGGTCGGCGTCGGCTCCGGCTCCACCGTCCGGGAGGGCTCCGGGGGCGGCGTCCAGGTGGGCCCCGGCCCGTCGCCCCCGCCCTTCGGCGGCGGGGTCCCGGTCGCGCGCCCCTTGGGCTGCGCCGGCGCGGACCCGCCCTTGCCCTTCGCGCCCCCGGTCTTCCCCTTGCCGTCGCCCTTGCCCCCGCCCTTGGCCCGCTTCCCCTTGCCGTCCCCCTTGTCGCCCGCCGCAGCGCCGTATCCGGCGTTCCCGCCCGAGCCCGCGGGGCCGCCCTCGGGGGCCTCGCCGCCCCGCTCCCCGGTGGAGTGCGACGGCCTGACGCCCCCTCCGGACTCGGGGGGGGGGGGGGGGCGGCGCAGACCCCCGCCCGCGCGCCCCCCGCACGCCCCGCGGGCGCGAGCCCGCGCGGGAGGAGAAGACCAGACAGCGCGCCCCCCCCC